>JAIRSP010000050.1 GCA_031255375.1 Endomicrobium sp. | reverse complement strand
GTAAAAGATTTATATTAAGGAGAAGGAATATGGCAAAACAGTTGATTTACAATGATGAAGCTCGTAAAGCTATGAAGAGTGGAGTTGATAAACTTGTGAATGCGGTTAAGGTTACACTTGGGCCTAAGGGTAGATATGTTGTTTTAGATAAAAAATTTGGTTCTCCAACTGTTACAAATGATGGTGTTACAATTGCTAAGGAAATCGATATAGAAGATCCGTTTGAGAATATGGGGGCACAGCTTGTTAAGGAAGTTGCATCAAAAACGAACGATATAGCAGGCGATGGTACAACTACTGCCGCTGTTTTAGCTCAGTCTTTAATAAATGAAGGATTAAAGAACATTACTGCAGGTGCGAACGCGAATCATATAAAGAAGGGAATTGAAAAAGCTGTGCAGACTGTTATTTGTGAAATTAAAAAAATTGCTAAACAAGTAAAAAACAAAGAAGAAATAGCTCAAATTGCATCAATTTCAGCAAGTGATAAAGAAATAGGGAATTTAATTGCTGACGCAATGGAAAAAGTAGGTAAAGATGGAGTCATAACTGTTGAAGAAGGGAAGTCTTCAGAAACTACACTTGATGTTGTTGAGGGGATGCAGTTTGATAGAGGTTATAGTTCACCGTATTTTGTAACAGATACCGAAAGAATGCAGGGAGTCTTGGATGATCCTTACATAATAATTACTGATAAAAAAATAAGTTCTATGCAAGAAGTTTTACCTTTACTTGAAAAAATTGTTAAAACCGGTAAGCCATTTATGATTATAGCTGAAGACATAGAAGGAGAGGCTCTTGCAACATTAGTATTAAATAAAATTAGAGGAACTCTTAAGGTTGTTGCCGTAAAAGCACCAGGATTTGGCGATAGAAGAAAAGAAATGCTTCAAGATATAGCAATTTTGACTGGTGGAGTTGTTATTACAGAAGAAACTGGGTTGAAGTTCGACAAAGCAACTATAGATCTCCTTGGACAAGCGAAAAGGGTTGTTGTTGACAAAGAAAACACTACAATAGTTTCAGGGTTAGGAAGTAAAAAGGAAATCGAAGCAAGAATATCGCAGATTCGCAAACAAATTGAAGATACAAAATCAGAATATGATAAAGAAAAGCTTCAGGAAAGACTTGCAAAATTAGTAGGTGGCGTTGCGGTGATTAATGTAGGTGCAGCAACTGAATCTGAAATGAAAACAAAAAAATTTAAAGTAGAAGATGCATTAAATGCAACGAGAGCCGGAGTTGAAGAGGGTATAGTTGCTGGTGGTGGCGTAGCCCTTCTCAAGGCTCAGTCTGTTTTAGAAAAGATTAAAGCTATTGATTCTGATGAGAAGACTGGTATAGAAATTGTTTTAAAGGCGTTGGAAAGTCCTATTAGAATGATAATTGAGAATGCTGGTGTTGAAGCTTCTGTTATAGTTGACAAGATTAAAAAATCCGAAGATACCACATTCGGTTATAATGCTGATATCAATGAGTATGTTGATATGATTAAGTCTGGTATTGTTGATCCTGCAAAAGTAACTAGAACTGCTTTAGAAAATGCCGCTTCAATAGCTGGACTTGTTCTTACAACTGAAACTTTGGTAACTGATATTCCAGATAAATCTCCAAAATTACCGATGGGTGCAGGTGGAATGCCTCCAATGCCTGAATATTAAACATTTATTTTTGCTACATTTAAGTAGCGGTGTGATTTTCTGAAGTTTAATGAAAAAATAATATATGTTTGGTATTATTAATTGAAAAACAAATAAAACGACAGTTCTTATGAATTTATTGTATAATACAATAAAAAATCTGTCGTTTTATTTGTTTTTCAACTATGTTATGGGAAATTTAAATTATTTTGTCCTTGGATGTGTTTTATTGTAAACTTTTTTTAAACTTTCTATTGTAACATGTGTATAAATTTGTGTCGTTGATAGATTTTTATGTCCTAGTATTTCTTGAACACTTTTTATATCACATCCGTTATCAAGTATGTGTGTCGCGAATGTATGTCTTAATGTATGAGGGCTAACTTTTTTTTTTATGCCAGCCTTTATTGATGTTTCGTGTAAAATTCTCCTTACAGTTCTTTGATTAATTCTTTTTGAATTGCTATTTGTAAATAGTGGCAAACATTCATCATATTTTAATGTTTTTATATTGCTAAATTTTTCGTTTATATAATTTTTAATTGCATTAAGACAAATATCTCCAACTGGTACAATTCTCTTTTTCAATCTTTTGCCAATTACCACTATTGTATTTGATATAAAATTTATATCTTTTATATCTAATCTTACTAATTCTTCTACTCTTATGCCACAAGAATACAGAAGTTCGATTATTGCTTTATCTCGTAGTTTTATATTTTGTAAATTTAACAATTCTTGTATTTCATCAATTGTCAGAAATGATGGTACCTTTTTATCTTTTTTTTGACATTTTATTTCTTCTGTAGGATTTTTTTTAATAATATTGTTAATTATTAAAAATTTATAAAAAGAGCGAAGCGTAGCAAATTTTCTTGCAATAGTTGCTTTGTTCAATTTTTTATTGCTTAATTCCTCTATAAATTTTCTTATATCATGCTTATTTACATTTAAAAAATTTATAAATTTTTTTTGTAAAAATAATTCAAAATCTATTACATCTTTTTCATATGCTCTTAATGTATGTTTTGAGAAATTTCTTTCTGCAGTAAGGTATTTTTTAAAATAACATTTTAAATTTTTTGTTTCCACTATTTTGTTTTTAATTTTTGTTTTTTTTTATTTTTATCCATTTTAAATTTCTACATTTTGGAAATGATGAACAGGTTAAAAATGATCTTTTTCCGCTATTTCTTTTTATCATTTTTGATCCACATTTTTCACATTTTATGTTTGTTTCTTTTGGTATTGACTTTTGAATTTTATTCCCATTTTTATCTATATTGTAAATTATATTGCAATTAGGATAATTTTTACATGAAAGATATTGTTTTCCATAAAATCCAACTTTTTTTATCAACATGTTACCACATTTTTCACATTTTATGTTTGTTTCTTGATAATTTCTAATGACATTTCCATTACAGTCTACTGATAATGTTGTTTTACATTTTGGATATTTGGAACATCCAAGAAATTGTCCCTTTTTAAAATCTTTTATAACCATCTGACTTCCACACTTGTAACATTTTTCTGATGAATATTTTTGTTTAATTTTTTGTTTTTGTAATTTTTTTTCTGCGTTATTTAAATTTTTGCTAAATTGCTTGTAAAAATTTTTTAATACATTTTGCCATACAATTTTGTTTTCTGCAATTTTATCAAGTTTTTTTTCTATGTCAGCTGTAAATTTTATATTAATTATGTCTTTAAAATATATTTTTAAAATATCGTTTGTAACTATACCGAGATCAGTTGGAATAATTTTTTTCCCGTCGCTTCTCACGTACAATCTGTCATAAATAGTTTTAATTATTGTAGCATAAGTTGATGGCCTGCCTATTCCGTGTTCTTCAAGCGCTTTTATCAGGCTAGCTTCATTGTAATGTGGTGGTGGTTCTGTTAAATGTTGTTGAGAAGTTAATTTTATCAAGTTCAAAATTTCACCATTTTTTAAATTGTTGATTTTAGTTTTATTTTCATGCATTTCTTCAATATCATATACTTTTAAAAATCCATCAAAAAACAATAATCTTTCAGATGTTTTAAATAAATAATCTTTTGCTAAAATTTCAATGCTAATTACTTTATAGGCTGCATCTATCATTTGACTTGCAATGAATCTTTTCCATATTAATTCATATAACTTAAATTCATCTGTTGATAAATATTTTTTTATTTTCAACGGTAGTCTTTCAGGATCAGTTGGCCTTATTGCTTCATGAGCTTCTTGTGCTGTTTTGTTTTTTGTTTTATAAATTCTTGGTGTTTTCGCCAAAAAACTGTTTCCATAAAAATTTTTTATAAATTCTATCGTTTTATTTTGTACACTTTTTGCAATATTTAATGAGTCGGTTCTCATGTATGTTATAAGTCCAATTTCCATATTGCTGTTTATTTTTATACCTTCGTATAGCCTTTGCGATATAGACATTGTTTTTGCTGCCGAAAATCCAAGTTTTCTATAAGCGTCCTGCTGCATTGTTGAAGTTGTATACGGCGCATACGGAGATCGATTAATTATTTTTGTCGTAATTGATTTTACAATATAAGTTACGCTTTTTAAGTCGCTTAATATTTTATTTGCTTCTTTGTTTTTTATTGAAAATTTGTTGTATTTAATATTTTTTTTCGAGAAAAGCTGAACTTTGAATGACGATATATTTTTTGATGAAAGTTCAACTTCGATACTGCAATATTTTGTTGGAATAAAGTTTTTAATTTCTTTTTCTTTGTCGCATATGAGCATTACGGCAACAGATTGTACCCTTCCTGCTGAAAGACCTAATTTTACTTTTTTCCATAAAAGAGGTGATAATTTATATCCAACAATTCTATCTAAAATTCTACGTGTTTGTTGACTATTTATAAGATTTATATTTAATTTTCTTGGAGTTTTTATGGCGCTCAAAATTGACTCTTGTGTTATTTCATTAAATGTTATTCTTAATGTTTTTACGTCAGGTAATTTTAATGCTTTTTTTAAGTGCCAAGCTATTGCTTCACCTTCACGGTCAAAATCTGTAGCGAGATATATTTTATTAGATTTATCGGATTGTTTTTTTAAATTTGATATGATTTTTTTAGCTTTTTCTATGTTTACATATGTTGGCTCGAAATTATTTTCAGTATCAATACCAAATTTATTTTTTGGCAAATCTCTTATGTGTCCATATGAACTTTTTACAACAAAATTGTTTCCTAAAATTTTTGATATTGTTTTTTCTTTTGATGGTGATTCAACTAT
>JAIRSP010000048.1 GCA_031255375.1 Endomicrobium sp. | reverse complement strand
GTTCTGTATGTAATATATTCTATTTTTTTTAAATATGGATTATGTGCTTCTACCAATTCTTGAGCTTTATGTATTTTTGACATAGCTATCATTTCCATAACGTTTGCTATTTTAGATACATTATTTGAAATTTTTATTCTTCTCTTTAATTGTTGTAAATTTTGTCCCATAATATTTTAATAATGACTATTAATTGTTTATAAAATCAATGTTTTATTCAATTAATTTTTTCCATTCTTTTATTTTTTTTTCAAGTTCATCTTTTAAATCATCGTTTATTTTTGTTTCTTCATGTAGTTTTTTAATAATATCAGGACATGTTTTCTTTATGAATTCTATCATTTGATTCTCAAATGATTTAATTTTATCAACATCAATATCATCAAATAGCCCTGATGTTACTGAAAAAATTGATAGTATTTCTGAAATTTCATCATATAGTTTATACTGTTGTTGTTTCAAAATTTCATTAATTCTTTTTCCTCTTTCAAGTCTTTTTAATGTTTCTTCATCTAAATCATTTTCAAATTGTGTAAATGCTTGTAATTCTCTAAATTGCGATAATTCAAGCCTTAACAAACCTGACAACTGTTTCATTATTTTCGTTTGTGCATTTCCTCCAACGCGAGAAACAGATAATCCAACGTTGATTGCTGGTCGAATTCCTGAATTAAACAGATCATGTTCAAGATATATTTGCCCATCGGTAATTGAAATGATATTTGTAGGAATATATGCTGACAAATCATTGTTTTGGGTTTCAACAATAGGTATTGCAGTTATTGTTCCTCCACCTTTGTTGTCAGACATTTTTGCAGCTCTCTCTAAAAGTCTTGAATGTAAATAAAATATATCACCTGGATATGCTTCACGGCCAGATGGCCTTTTAATTGAAAGTGAAATTTGTCTATATGACCATGCATGTTTTGTTAAATCATCATAAACTATCAATACATCATTTCCTTTATCCATAAAATATTCACCGATAGCACTAGCAGTAAACGGTACTATATATTGCATTGAAACTTGATCAGATGCCGTTGCAGCAACTATAACAGTATAATTCATTGCATTTTCATTTTTTAATTTTGCTGAAATTGATGCTAGATTAGATTTTTTTTGTCCAATAGAGCAATATATACATATTATTTTTTTTAAGTTTATATCTAGATTTTTTTGATTTATTATTGTATCTATTGCTATTGCTGTTTTTCCTGTACCTCTATCACCAATTATTAATTCTCTTTGTCCTCTTCCTATTGGAATCATAGTATCTATAGCTTTTATCCCTGTCTTTAAAGGTGTATTTACTATACCTCTATCGATAATGCTTGGAGCATTTTTTTCTAATTCGTAATAAATATTATTTTTATGTATTAATTCTTTTCCATCAATTGGTTGTGCTAAAGCATCTACAATTCTACCAATTATTTCAGTAGAAACACGAACACTTAAAACTTTTCCTGTATACTTTGCTTTCATTCCATGTATAATGTGATTTGAATTTTTGAGCAAAACTACTGAGACATTATCGTCATTAATATCTATAATAAATCCAAATGATCCATCTTCAAATTCAATTTCCTCATAATATCCTGCATTTGAAAGTCCAGACACATTTACAATTTCATCTTCAATACTTTCGACAACTCCAAAATTTATAATATTCGGATCTGTTTTTATGGAGTATATTTTTTTTTCTATTTCTTGTATTATTTCATCAGGTTTCATATATTCTCTTTTATATTATTTAAAATTTTTGTTACAGCTCCTAGAACACTGAAATCTAAAATAAAATCATTGTATTCAAAAGATATTCCGCAGATTATATTACTATCATTTTTTTTGAACAAAATATTTTTATTTTTGAATATTATTTTAATTTTATTTCTATCTATGTCATTTAATTTACCAGAAAACCTTACAATAACATTATTATGTTTAATAGCGTTAGATAATGTATTTGAAAATAATCTTAGTTCTGTATTCGAAAAATTCAAAAGCACCCAATTTAGGTAATTTTTTGAAAGATAGTTATATTTTATAATTGAGTTTGAAAGTT
Source organism: Endomicrobium sp. (assembly GCA_031255375.1). The sequence continues at coordinate 2,060 of JAIRSP010000048.1, read as the reverse complement.
TTTTAATTATTAATTTTTTCATTTATTTTTTTCAAAGCTTTTGATATGAGCTTTTGTTTCTCGTTATCATCAAATAAGTCAGATAATACTTTTAATATAATTTTTTTCGAAATATCAATTGACATATTCTGTATTTGATTATTTAAAATTTTAAATTCATTTGTAGCCTTTTCTTTGGCATCTAGCAAAATTTGTTCTGATTGATGTTTCGCTTCTGAAATTGCTTTTTGTTTTTCATGTGCAATTGATATTTTAGATTCTTCGACAATTATATCAGCTTTTTTTTTAGCTTCGACAAGAATTTTTTTTCTTATGTTTTCCGCATTTTGCAATATAACTTTTGCATTGTTTTTTTCTATTATTGACTGCTCTATCTTATATTTTCTTTCGTCAAGTATTTTTTTTAATGGAATATATAGAAATTTTTTAATTATAAATGCTATTATTACAAAATTTATAATTTGAAAAAAAAACAATTTTATATCAAACCCAAATTTTTGTATTATTTCCATTTTTTTTCTCTATTTTTATAATATATGTTAACAAAAATAAGAGAGTAAATCGCAATTGCCTCAGCAAAAGCCATTGCTATTAACATGTTTACCATTATTTTGATTGTTGCATAAAGGCAAAAATAAGAGAGTAAATCGCAATTGCCTCAGCAAAAGCCATTGCTATTAACATGTTTACCATTATTTTATCTGCTGCATCAGGGTTACGGCCTATAGATTCAACAGCCTTCGCGCCGATATATCCAATTCCCAAAGCAGGTGCAAGCCCACCGATAGCAACTATAATTCCACCAGATAATGTGAAGTCCATTTTTTCTCCTTATTTTTTAAATTGATTTATCAGTCATTATATGCATAAACACCATAGTTAACAACGAAAAAACTGTCGCTTGAACAACGGCAACTAAAAATTCAAGTAAGATAAAAGGTAACGGTAAAATAAACGGAAATATCTCATACATGGTAGTCATAATTTTTTCACCTGATGAAATGTTGCCAAATAAACGAAACGAAAATGAAATAACCTTTGTTATTTCATTTAAAAATTCCAGAATACCAACAAAAAAAAATATTGGAAATATTTTAAAATTAACAAATTTTGTAACGTATGATTTAATTCCAATGTGTTTTATACTTAAATGATGTGTTAAAACAACTGAGATAACAGCGATTGCAGTAGTAAAATTCAAATCGCTACTTACGGATTTTAAAATTTGGACTTTACAGTGGTTTTTTTGCATTGATGTTTTAAGAAATGTTATTGATTCAAATCCAGGAAATTGTGCAATTAAATTTGAAATTAATATAAACATAAAAAACGACAAAATCCATGGAGATATAAATAATGATTTTTCTCCTGCTAGCTTATTTGTAATCTCAATAAAATAATTAATTATCATTTCAGCTATATTTTGCAATGAACATGGCTTTAATGAAATCACTTTATTTATTTTGATAATAAATATAGTAATAATAATATCAGAAATTATTGTTGCTATAACTGTATTTGTTATTGGAAAATTTGCTATTGAAAACAATATGTCTGGTTTCATCGTATTAAATTTTAAAAATACATTTATTTAAACATTCTTTATATATTTATTTTGAACATTTTATAAAAAATTCATGAATAATTTTTATGACTTTCTTTTTTAGAAAATACAAAAATAATACAAACTACAAAAGCCGATGAGAGGACTTGAACCTCTGACTAATTGCTTACGAAGCAATTGCTCTACCAACTGAGCTACATCGGCATTATTAACAGATATGCTGAGGGGCAGAATCGAACTGCCGACACCAGGTTTTTCAGACCTGTGCTCTACCAACTGAGCTACCTCAGCTGTATCGAAAATAATAACATATTTTTAATGTTCTTTTACATAACTTGCAAAAATTTCATCAGTTTAAACGTTTCATTTTTTTGCAATTTTTCAAAATATATTTTATCGTAATTCATGTAATCATTACTGATGTTTTTTATAATGCCTACCAACATATTATACTCTGTTTTTTTTTATGATTTCGATATAAACGAAATATCATTAA
>JAIRSP010000019.1 GCA_031255375.1 Endomicrobium sp. | reverse complement strand
AAATCAATGAACAAATTATCTAAAATGATTCTGTGGCATGTATTCGTCGATAATAATACCCTATAATCAATTAGCAATTTAATTATTATAGAAGTTTCTGGTAAAAGTATAAATTTTTCTTTTGCTTCGCGTATCATAACATCAACGCATTTCAGTGCGGAATCATTTATTGAAATATTTTTAGATAAATATAAAGCATCAGAAATACTCAAGCTTCCTGACATAAATTTATTCCAAGAAAAAAAAATATCATCTTCGTTTTTTTTATCTACATATTTCTTGGCATATCCTATAGATCCATCGCTTAAAAAAGCTATATTTTTTATTTTTGAACTGCTAAGTAAATAATTTGAAGCAAGCCAATTTGAAATGTCGTCTGTACTCAGCGATTTAAAAAACATAACTTGTAATCTTGAAATAATTGCACGCGGAACTGCATAAATATTATTCACAATAAAAATTATAATTGTATTTTCAACTTTGTCTTCAAGAATTTTAGCAAATAAACCCAAAGTCATTATATTCGACTTTTCCGTGCAATCTATAATAAAGAACTTCCATTTACCTTCATATGCTTTTGTTAAAATCTTTTTTTTTGTTTTATCAACAATAATTTCAATTTTCTGCAATTTTTGTTTTTTTATTTTTTTTTGTTCAAATATATTTTGTTGTTTTTTAAAATTTATAAAATGCACATCTGGATGAATATTTTTTGTAATTTTTTCGCACGAAATACAACCATCGCAAACACTATGGTTAATTTTGTTAAAATTTATCGTATCACAATTCATAATTTTTGCAAATTCAGTAGCAACAAAATTTTTTCCTATTCCATCAATACCAGAAAACATATATGCATATGACACTTTATTATTTCTTATTTGATTTGAAATTATTTTCTTTATTCTTTCTTGTCCTAATACTTTTTCAAACACATTAAAACTCTATCTACAATATTTTTTATCAATAAATGCGTTTTCTTTGTTGTTTTTTGAACTTTAACAATTTTTATTCTTTCAGGATATTTTTTTGCTTGCTCAAAATATCCTTTTCTTACATTTTCGTAAAACCGCAAAGATCTTCTTTCAATTCTATCACAATTATAATTATTTTTTTTTTTGTTTTTTATAGTTGTTGTATTTTTTAAATTACCAGCACTTGAATCAAGATATATTGTTACGATTGGCTCTAAGCCAAAAGAAGCAATAAAATTCAATTTATTTACAAGATTTAAATCTAAATTGCTTCCATAACACTGATAGGCAATTGTTGTATCTATAAATCTATCACAAACAACAATCTTTCCAGTTTTTAAAGCTGGATAAATAAGTTTTTTGACATGTTGTGCTCTTGCTGCTTCAAAAAGAAAAAGTTCACTTAATGGTATAATATCAAGATTTGAGTTAAGAATAATTTTTCTTATTTTTTCTGATAAAATAGTGCCACCAGGTTCTCTTGTTAAGAGTACGTTAAAACCACCTTTTTTAAGATGTTTTTCTAAAAGTCTAGATTGTGTAGTTTTTCCAGAAAAATCACAACCTTCAATTGTAATAAAAATATTTTTATTGAACATATTCTTTTTATAAACTTCTACAACATTAATGTACACATGATATAGGCTATAAACAACGACTAATTATTTAATATATTACAACATTAATAAATAGTCTGTAAATCAAAATGCAGTTTTTATATTTGTACACATTCATTACTTACATATATAAAATAAATCATTGTATTATCATATTCGACGATTATATACTACATTTAACATTATATTCTTACTATTAAACAAAATAACACATACTTTTTTCTAACACTTGTTACGTTTCTTAAAATTATGTTATTATACACATATTAATCTGATTTTTGATTAATATTATCGTGTTAGGAGAATGTATATAAAATGAATATTTATACGTTTTTTGTGATTTTTTTGATTGTTTCAATGTTTTTTATACAAACGATCGCAGATTTATTTAATATCAAAAACATTTCAAATAATATACCAAGAGAATTTAAAAATTGTTATGAGAATAAAAAGTACGAAAAATCGCAAAAATATTTAAAAACAAATACAAAGTTTTCCATAATCTCATCTATGTTTTTCGTAACAATTCAAATTGTTTTTATAATTTTTGGTGGATTTAACTATTTGAACACGATAGTTGTTTCTTTTAAATTTTGCGAAATTTTAACAGGGCTTTGCTTTGTTGGAATATTATTTTTCATCTATGAAATATTGAAAATACCATTTTCAGCTTATTTTGTGTTTGTGATAGAAGAAAAATTTGGATTTAACAAAATGAATGTAAAAATTTTTATATCAGATTTACTTAAATCCTGGATTATAACTTTAATAATAGGTTCAGTACTTTTTTCAACAATACTGCTTATTTTTACAAATTTTCATAAATATGCTTGGCTGTATTCTTTTGTTGGTGTTGTTATTTTTAAATTTTTTGTGATTTTTATTGCTCCAATAATCATAATGCCAATATTTAATAAATATACACCATTAGAAGATGGTGAACTAAAAAGCTCCATTGAAAAGTATATAAAAACTGAAAATTTTAAAATGAACGGATTATTT
>JAIRSP010000017.1 GCA_031255375.1 Endomicrobium sp. | reverse complement strand
GCAATTTTAAGTTGGTTAATAAAAGAAAAAAATGGACAATTGACGGATTTGGTCGTAAAAGATTCAATACCTGTTATGGAAAACTTTTCAAACGAAGTTTACGATGTTGTTTCGAGATCTAATAATAAAGTAATTTTTGAGCATGTTTTTGCAAATAAATGCAAGATTATAAAAACATATAATTTTTCAAATTCATATATGCACAACTTGAATTTTTCTATTGAAAGACCAGCTAATGCTCATTTTAAAGAAATATCTTTTAAATGGGGACCAGGCATTGGAATTGACACAAAAGATATCAAAGAGAATAATGCTACAACAAAGATTTCAGCTTATAATGCTCTTGCAATTAAAAATAAACTTGAAAAACTTAAAAATGTATCAAAGTCAACCGCTCTATACAAATGGGTTGCCATAGATAATAAATATTTCCTTGCTGCCTTCATACCTGCAAATTTTTCAGATTTTGATAAAATTACGTCTTTTAGAATAAGTAAAAAACATCCTTATTGTCTTTCATTTACAGCAATTATTCCAAAAAATGTTGATAAGAAGGATTATTCTATTGATTTTTATTTAGGTCCAAAGAATTATAAACACTTACAAACCTATAGTTTGGGGCTTGAAAAAACAATTGACTTTGGTTTTTTTGGATTTTTAGGAAAAATTGCATTTATTGTTTTGACGTTTTTTTATAGAATTACAAATAATTACGGTTGGGCGATCATAATGCTTACAACTGCTATACAAATTTTGGTTTTGCCATTAACATTAAAAAGTTTTAAATCAGCAGAGTCAATGAAAAATATTCAACCAATGATAAACGATATTCAAGTAAAATATAAAGATGACCCTCGCAGGCTTCAGATGGAAATCTTGAATTTATATAGAAAAAAAAAGGTTAATCCACTTGGTGGATGTTTGCCAATGATTTTGCAATTGCCTATTTTTTGGGCATTTTTTACAATGTTGAGAAATGTTTATGAATTAAGAAATGAAAAATGGATTTTTTGGATAAAAGATTTATCTGTAGCTGATAATTTTATGAATATAGGCTCCTTTAGTTTTAATCTTCTTCCGTTGATAATGGCTATTACAATGTTTTTTCAACAAAAAACAATGGCAACTAACTCATCTGATAAAACACAGAAAAAAATGGTATATATAATGCCTATTGTGTTTATGTTTATGTTTTGGTCATTCCCTGCAGGACTCATTATGTATTGGATTACTAGTAGTATAATTTCAATTATAGAACAATATTTTGTTATGAAGAATAATGCGTGCGAACATATGTAAGCGTATTATTAGTAATGGTTTGATGTTTATAAAATGAAAAACTGTGATAAGTTAGTTTGTAAAATGAAATATTATGTTAAAATAATATTTTTGTTAATGATAGGTGTAAATATACGACATGAATTATAACAATTAAATCTTTATGTTGTTATGTTGTATATGGTAGACTCTACGGAGAGGTGGCCGAGTGGTTTAAGGCGATAGTCTTGAAAACTATTATAGAACTAAACTCTATCGGGGGTTCGAATCCCTCTCTCTCCGTTTATAAATAGATAAATTAATTTGTATAAATTAAAAAATGCCATGTTTTTGTATTAAAAATAGCGCAATGTATTTGTGCATAATGGTTTTAGTTGTTATGTATTGGTATAATATTATTACATTTTTAGATTGGAATGGTTTATAATTTTTGAAAATTTTTATATAAAATAAATTGTTATATATGATACTGTAGATATTTATGAGATATGGAGGATGTTTCAATGACTGTACGGTTAAGATTGCAAAGAAAAGGGAAATTAAAAAGACCATATTATAGGGTTGTTGCTATTGATCACAGATCAAGAAGAGATGGAAAGCCTATTGAAATTCTTGGCCAATATGATCCCATGTTGGAAAATGATAAATTTAATGTTAATGTGGAGAGATTTAATTATTGGCTAAGCGTTGGAGCAAAACCATCTGAAACAGTTAGCGCGTTGAACGAAAAGAAGTCCAAGCAAACAAGATAAGTAAAAACAAATAATTAAATTTGTATAATAATGTTAATTTGTGAAAAGGGTGGTAGATTGTTTATGAAAGAATTGGTACTTTTTATTGCTAAAGCTTTAGTTGATAATCCTGAAAAAATAGAAATTAAGGAAATTACTGGCGAAAAAACCACGGTTGTTGAATTGAAGGTTGCAGACGGTGATAAGGGCAAGATTATTGGCAAAGAAGGAAGAATTATAAAAGCTATAAGAATTATTGTAAATTCAGCCTCTGCCAAACTTGATAAAAGAGCAACCGTCGAAGTTGTAGAATGAGTAATATAAAACGAGGTGTGTCTGAAATTAATATTATAGGATTTGAAGTTTTTGATCAAAATGGGAAAAAAATTGGAACCCTTTGCGATGTTATCTTGACAAACAACAATGATTTATTGATTGTAAAGCATCATAATAATGAAATTTTGATTCCAGCTTTAAAAGGTATTGTAAACGAAATAAATGTGTTAAGAAGGAAAATTTTTGTTGTTATGCCTAAAGAATATGAAAATATTTATAAACACGTTATGTTTACTGATGATTTTTTTGATTGTGGCGTAAGACTTTTTTATGAAAATTGATATACTTACTATGTTTCCAAAAATGTTTTGCGGTCCGTTTTCTGAAAGTTTGATTGGGAAAGCATCAAAAAAAAAAATTGTAGATATTTCTATTATTGATATAAAATCATTCTCAAAGAATAAACATAAAAAAGTAGATGATAGACCCTTTGGTGTTGGTGTTGGCATGATTATTAGCCCTGAGCCACTATATGATGCAATGGAGAGTATTGGAGCAATTGGGGATAATGGTAACGATGTTAGGCCACACATTGTTTACATGTCACCACAAGGCAGGGTTCTTAATAATGAAATAGTCATAAATATTTCAAAGTTTAAGCGTTTGGTTGTTATATGTGGCCATTATGAAGGTATTGACGAACGAATTATGAATTATGTTGATGATGAGATATCCATAGGAGACTATATTCTCACTGGAGGAGAAATTCCTGCGATTGCTTTAACTGATGCTGTAGTTAGAGTAATTCCAGGTGTTGTCAATAAGTTTGATTCAATAAAAAATGATTCATTTTATAATGGATTACTGGATTATCCACACTATACAAGACCGGCAATATTTAAAAAATATAGTGTTCCAAAGGTGCTTCTATCTGGTAATCATAAAAAAATTAATGAGTGGTGTAAAAAAAAATCATACGAAAGAACAAAGAGACGTCGTCCAGATTTATTAAAAAAAATACAGTAAGAAATTGTGTAAGACAATTAAAATATTTTTTGATATATAATAAGAAGAGGTGGAAAAATGGGGGCATTGTTATTAAACCAAGTGCAAGAATTATATAA
>JAIRSP010000080.1 GCA_031255375.1 Endomicrobium sp. | reverse complement strand
TACAATATCAATCACATCGACTATTGCTTCTATGTGGTACTATCATGGAATTTCATACTCCCTTCAATCACACGTTAACTTCTAGCATTTTTTCAATAAGTCTCAAATAGAATTTCAATCAAAACACGTATCTTCAACTGTAACTACAAACCAAAATTTTTTTCGTATTTTTATTGATTATAACGATTTCAAATATTAATAGATTAATATTAAGATATACAATTTTTTAATACGATATACCTAACAATTATCGAAAATAATAATTTTATATATTTTTTATTTTCATCCTACAATCATGTAGCATGTACTTTATATAATTAATTTTCGTAAATATAATACAAGATATAAATGTAAAATTATTTATTTGAAGTAATCGAAAACGGTTTGCTTATTGTTTTGTTTATTATGTAAGTAGATAGTAATCCTGTTAAATAAGTTATACATCCTGACACAAGCATTGTTAAAATAAGCCTACCAGCCACACACATGTTTTCAGTGTGTATAAGAGATTTACCTTGAAGTTCTTCTGTTTTAATACAGTTTATATCATTTGTTATTGTATTTGCCCGCTGTTCTTTTGCTAATATTGGAGTCGTAAAACAAAACATCAAAATAGATATTAACATTTTTTTTCTCATTGTTGTGTCCTCTTTTTTTTTATTATTCACAAACAATCGCTCAACAATGTGTCTGATACAAATTGTATTTTTCAATAAATATTTATAAAAATTTAGAATTAACAATTAAACCAAATTTAGAAAAAATACCAATCAGCAAAACTGAAAACAAAAAAATAAACGGTGATGCTAATATCTCAAATAATAACATTTTTTTTATTAAATTTAGCGCCTTCTCATTGCTATTATGTCCAAGTGCAAATTTAATTGCAATATATTGAACTATTGCAAATGTAAAAATGAGCAAAACATAAACAATAATAATTAATTTATTATCTAATGTTTTTCCACATTTTCTTTCTATGTCTAAATACATGGCAAACGAAGAAACGGTTACAATAAGCAACGATATTATTGCAAAATATAATAAATATTTTAAAATTCTTCTTACCCAAGATATGTACCACATCTCCCATATCAGCCACGCTACAATAATTGCGACAACAATTGTCCACCACATTTTAATTACCCATATTATTGTTTTTTAAAAAAAACAACTATTTTTACATCGCGTAAACAAACATACTATATTTTAAATGCTAATACATATCACTAATATTGTATATCAAATCACAGCATTTTTATATCAACCACATTATTACCTTAATTATTTAAAATATCAAAATGCCCACTTAATTAAATATCCTATAAAACTATTACGCAAATCCCGCTAATGATAAATACGTTTATGGCTTTGCCTCTCATAATATGTATCATGGTTTCTTATTATTTTATCCGCAGGTATATTTACGCTCATGTTTGCAATTTTTTCTTTATAAGCTTTTGCTTTATCATGATAAAATTTTCTTTTTTCTGTTAATGTTATTGCTCGTGTTTAACAACAATATCATGGATATAATAATTAAAACGACAAACCACTGCGCTTGCACGCCTGTTATTAACAGCAATACACATTTTTTTCAATTAAAACAATATTGTTATTTTTTTTTAACGTTATTAGTTATATGTATTTTTGAGATATTATAATCAACGAACATAAATATATCCAAATATAAAAATAATTATCCATACAATTACACATATTAATACTTCAAATAAAAGTGATGTAAATGCCAAGTTCAATGTTCTAACTGAATTTTTTGCACATTTAAAGGCAATTTTAATCGATATATATTTAATCGTTATGTACAATAGCGCGGCTAGTATCGCGTTAATAATAAGTGTAACAACCGTAAGACCATCGTCACGGCTCGACATCACATTTGTTTCGTAAATATAAGCATTCAACCACGCGCAGACAAAAGTAAACAAGCAGGCTATTACAATGGGTAATGTTTTTTTTAATTTAAACATATAAATTTATTACAATAAATTTTTAATTTTATTTTCATGAACATATATATAACACAATAAATTAATTCAACAAAAAAAACATAAAACTGACGGTGTTGCAATCGTTGTTTTTACAATATACCCCCTGTATTTGCCAAACAATGTATAATCTTAAAGTATTTTATCTACAATTTTACTCTCCATAAAGGGTTATTATCTCGTTTTTTAAAAAATTTACTTTATTTCGACAAAAATTTTAACACATCTTGTTGTGACGCTTTATTGTTTTAGAAACAAAAAAAATCACAAAATTAACTATAATAACAAAGCACTGGTGCTTGATATAACTAACATAAGCAAAAAAATGATTATTTTCTTATTTTTAACCTTCTTACACACATTTTGTTCACAAATTTAACCAACATGTCTATCATCATTATTCTTAATATTTTCATTACAGCCATCGTGTTTCTTGTGAATAATATGGCATATTTTTTCAATTAGTTCACGCACGCCAATTGTTTTACATAATTTACATATTCTTTCAAGTAAAATAATACCAACAAGTAAAATTATACCTATTAACAAAATAGCTATTATTAAAACAGCGCCTATGCTACTAAAAACAATAATAAAGATGTTTTTCAAATGCTTTATTACACTGTTTGATTTTTGATTTTTGTCATATCCGTCATTTTTTATCATATCTATAATAATTTCATCTTCACTCATGTTTGCAATTTTTTCTTTATAAGCTTTTGCTTTATCATGATAATAGCTTCTACTTTTTTTTACTTCAGGTTGATTTATGCTATGAAAATGATTATGTTCAAAATGACAAAACGCCCGTGTTGTCAATAACAAAAATGTCAAAAAAAACATCAATATATTTTTTAAATAGTTCATCGTTTTTATCTTTACACCTCAAATAATTCAATTTATTTAACAGCCAATTATGTATTACTTTTAATAAAGTGATCAAGTCTTACTTACATATATCGTGTTTTTAATTTTTATTTATAATATTTAAAATATCAAAAAAAAACCAAATAACTATTTACATCGTTTTAGTATGGTGTATATAATAAAATAAATTCGTTCTATATAATAACAACATGCACATTAAAATACGCTAAAAATAATCATGGTATATTATAACAAAGTCATAACAAAATTTATTAATTTTTTAATATTTTAAATACAATTTTCTTATCTATATAAAAAACGCCCATACTAGCAATGGGCGTTTTTTATGTTCAAAACATAACAATCATTTTTTACAATAACAAATTTAAATTATACTCACTAATCATTTTTTTTGTTTGAGTTTCAATTGCTTGCTTTAGCTTCAGCAATAACAGCTCTTACAAATTCTCTCTCGGCTTGGTTTGCCTTAATTCTTGCTCTTTCAGCAGACACTTTCTTGCGTAGTCTATCAACATTCTTCAAATTAGATTTACAATTATCAATTATTTTGTTTTTTGTTAAAATACCTTTATTTAAACGAACGTTCTTTATCTCATTGTTAAGCACCAACTCTTGATCCGTTAAGGTTTTCAATTGCTCATTAAATACCTCATCACTGTTAACCTTTTTTTTATTTGAAAAACTAGAAATCCTATCACATCCAACAAACATCATAAATGACAATGGAGCTAAAACAGCAAACTTCTTCAAGCCTTTTAATCCATATTTTTCTTTAACCATATTCTCCTCTCTTTTTTGTTTTTACTTTTTATTTTTTATCATTCTCGCATCTAACATTATTAAAGCAAATGAAATCACAAATAGCAATACACATACAATATCAATCACATCGACTATTGCTTCTATGTGGTACTATCATGGAATTTCATACTCCCTTCAATCACACGTTAACTTCTAGCATTTTTTCAATAAGTCTCAAATAGAATTTCAAT
>JAIRSP010000081.1 GCA_031255375.1 Endomicrobium sp. | reverse complement strand
ATTTGTATTGGAAGAGGATTTGCTCCAAGTTTTTCTTTTATATCATCAACAACCATAAAAAAATCTGCGCCAATCTTATCCATTTTATTTGAAAAAACAATCCTTGGAACTTCATATTTATCAGCTTGTCTCCAAACTGTTTCAGACTGAGGTTCAACTCCGTTGCCAGAATCGAATACAACAACTACTCCATCCAAAACCCTTAACGATCTCTCAACCTCTGCTGTAAAATCTACATGTCCAGGTGTATCGATAATGTTAAACTGCATATCTTGCCACTTGCAGTATGTAGCAGCAGAAGTTATTGTAATACCTCTTTCTTTTTCTTGATCCATCCAATCCATTGTTGCTGTTCCATCATGCACCTCGCCAATTCTGTGCGTTCTTCCAGTATAATACAAGATTCTTTCTGTAGTCGTTGTTTTACCAGCATCAATATGTGCTGCTATCCCAAAATTTCTAACTTTACTTAATGCGCGTTCTCTAATGGTCATTTATTATATAAAATCCTCATCTAAAATATATTTATTATTTTCACTTAGTCAAAAAATTCATAAAATGACAAAAAAAATATTTTACCATCGGTAATGCGCAAATGCCTTATTTGCTTCAGCCATTTTGTGCGTATCGTCTCTTTTTTTTATAACGGCACCTTCTTTTTTGCTTGCATCAATAATTTCTTGAGCCAATTTTTCACACATTGATTTTCCAATTTTAGATCTTGCAATTTTTATAATCCAATCAATTGCAATCGTTATAGATCGATCTTTTGGCACTTCCATTGGAACCTGATATGTTGCACCGCCAACTCTGCGTGGCCTTACCTCTACAAGTGGCCTTACATTATCAATTGCCCTATTAAAAACTACAATCGGGTCCTCATTGGTTTTTTTCTTCACTATATCAAGCGAATTATAGATAATTGCCTCAGCTACACTTTTTTTGCCATCAAAACTGAGTTTACCTATAAATTTTGACATCAAAACTGAGTTATATCTTGAATCAGGCTCAGGCGATCCTCTTTTTTCCCTAGGTTTTAACGCTTTTCGTGGCATATCTCGTCTTAACACCCCTTTCATTTTTAAAGTTCAAATTACGTATATATTGATATGAGTTTCGCATAAAACATGTTATAATATTTTTCAAATCTTAAAAAAACCTTAGACGATCCATTATATCAAATTTCATTATATTCCGATATATCTATTATATATTTCAGTTATACAATAATTATTTTTTATTATTGTTAACAGATTTTATTATTTTAGATCCATATTTACTTCTTCCTTGCTTACGTCCATCAACCCCTGCAACATCTAATGCGCCTCTAATGATGTGATAACGTACCCCAGGTAAATCCTTTACACGCCCTCCTCTTATAAGAACAATCGAATGCTCTTGTAAATTATGGCCTACTCCTGGAATATAAGAAGACACCTCTTGTCCAGACGAAAGTCTAACTCTTGCAACTTTTCTCAACGCAGAATTTGGCTTTTTAGGTGTAGTTGTATAAACCCTAGTACAAACGCCTCTTTTTTGTGGACAATTTTTAAGAGCAGGAGATCTTGTTTTTTTAACTAAATTTTTTCTTCCATTAGTAACCAATTGGTTAATTGTTGGCATTATTTTTTCCCTCAAACAAAAGTTTACTCATAAGCAACTTTTATTTTATTAAATCAAAATTTATCAATTACTATTAATGTTTGTTTGCTTAACATCATCATTGTCAATACAAATTTCAGAAAATCCTGTTCCGGCTGGTATTAAGTGACCTATTGACACATTTTCTTTTAACCCTTTTAAGTTATCTATTTGTCCAGAAACAGCGGCTTCAGTCAAAATTCTTGTTGTTTCCTGAAATGATGCAGCAGAGATAAATGAATCTGATGACAAAGATGCTTTTGTAATACCAAGTAGAATAGGATGTGCAACTGGCGGTTTGCCACCAGTATCTCTCACGATTTTTCTATCAATCATATACTTAAATTTTGAAACAATCTCCCCGTTAAGATATTTACTATCACCAGAATCAATTATTCTAACATTGGACAACATTTGCCTTACTATTATTTCAATGTGTTTATCGTTGATAGTAACGCCTTGTAGTCTGTAAACCTGTTGAATTTCATTAACAAGATATTCCTGAACTTCTTTTGGACCATTTACTTTAAGTATATCATGTGGATTTATAGCTCCATCTGAAAGGGCTTCTCCTTCTTTAACGCTATCACCTTCATAAACAATTAAATGTCTACCAGCAGGAACAAAATAACTTTTTCTTATTTTTGTTTCAGAATTTTCAACTTCAATTTTAGTACTTCCTTTAACCGTAGAACCAATAAAATGAACAATACCATCAATTTCTGAAACAATCGCAGCATTTTTTGGCTTTCTTCCTTCAAACAATTCGGCAACTCTTGGTAGACCACCGGTTATATCCTTTGATTTTGAAACTTCTTGCGGAATTTTCGCAAGTATATCACCAACATTTACATCGTCCCCATTATTTATAACGATTATAGTACCGACAGGAAGGTAATGCTCTATAATAATTTTATTTTCATTTTTAATTACAATTCTTGGACTCATTCTATCTGAGGATTCAATAATAACCCTCTCAATTTGTCCACTTATTTTTGATTTTTCCCTTTGTAGAGTCACGCCATCTTTTATATCAATAAAATGAACGACGCCATTAAACTCAGAAATAATAGGCTTTGAATGAGGATCCCATTTTGCTATCAATACATTTTTACCTACATTAGTTAAAACATCATGTTCAATTTTTATACTTTGACCATTATTAATTTTAATTATGGCACCATAAGGTATTTGATAAACCTGTCTACGATAAACAGGGCGATGCTCTGTATATACAAGTTCAGTATTTCTGCTTAATACTACTGTTTCATTTCTTCTATTTTTAACAGTTTTCAAATTATAATAATCAACAGTTCCAGTATTCTCTGCATAAATTTCAGAACGCTGAACAACACGGCTAGCGGCTCCACCAATATGAAATGTCCTGAGCGTAAGCTGCGTGCCAGGTTCGCCTATCGATTGTGCAGCAATAATTCCAACTGCCTCGCCAACTTCAACTTCCTTACCAGTTGCAAGATTTACTCCATAACATTTTGCGCAGATACCATATTTTGATTCGCACGTCAAAATACTTCTGATACCAATTTTATCAATTCCCTCTTTGATAACTTTGTTTGCTTTTTCATATGTTATAAGTTCACCTTTTTTTATTATAATCTCATCGTTAACAACACCAACAACATTATCGAGTGCAACTCTACCAACAATTCTTTCGTCCAATTTTTCAACTATCTCATCACCGCTATACAATGTTCCTATAAAAACACCATTTACAGTACTACAATCATTTTCTCTTATAACAACATCGTGTGCAACATCGACAAGTCTTCTAGTAAGATAGCCAGCCTCTGCTGTTTTTAACGCGGTATCGGCCAACCCCTTGCGTCCTCCATGTGTTGAAATAAAATATTCTAATACTGTAAGGCCTTCTCTAAAATTAGAAATTATTGGAGTTTCTATAATTTCGCCAACCCCACCGGTTAGTTTTTTTTGCGGCTTTGCCATAAGTCCACGCATTCCAGCAAGTTGTCTAACCTGTTGTCTTGACCCTCTAGCCCCAGAGTCAGCCATCATAAATATTGAATTAAAACGCTTACATCCTTTTTTATAAATTTTAGTTTCTTCTTTTCTCATTTCATCAAACATTATATCGGCAACATCATCTGTAACTCTCGTCCAAATATCAATAATCTTATTATAACGTTCTGATTCAGTTATCAATCCAAGCTTGGCCTGTTCTTCAATTTCTTTTATTTTATTTTTGGCTTCTTTCACAATTTTATTTTTTCTAGGTGGAATTTTCATTTCATTAATTGAAATTGAAATTCCAGCTAAAGTTGCATATTTATATCCAATTTTTTTTATTTCATCTAACAAAATTGCCGTTTTAAATTGACCGAATTCTTTATAGCATCTATCAATAATTACAACCAATTCCTTTTTTGTCATATTTTCATTTTGATAACCCAAAGCGTATTCTCCGTTCTCGCTTTTAGGTAAATGTTCATTAAATATAACTCTTCCAACAGTTGTATAATTAATAACTTCTTTAGCATCAATAGTTTTATAATTTTTCCATTTTGTAACGTCAAGTTGATCATTATCAGAAAGTTTTTCATCTCTTATATTCGTGATTCCTAACACCTTAATCCTTGCTTGTAAATCTACTTTACCAGATTGATAAGCATTTATAACTTCATCCGTTGAAGAAAAAAATTTTCCCTCACCAGAAACACCGAGTTTTTCTTTCGTAAGATAACAACTACCTAAAACCATATCTTGTGATGGAACAGTAATTGGCTTACCAGATGTTGGGGATAATATATTTTTTGATGCCATCATTAAAACTTTCGCTTCGAGTTGTGCCTCAATAGATATAGGTAAATGGACAGCCATTTGATCTCCATCAAAATCTGCATTAAAAGCAGAACATGTTAGTGGATGAAGTTGTATCGATTTTCCTTCAACTAAAACAGGGTCAAAAGCCTGTATGCCAAGCCTATGTAACGTAGGGGCTCTATTCAATAAAACAGGATGATTTTGCGTAACCTTTTCAAGCACATTCCATACTTTAGCATCCCCTTTTTCAAGCATCTTTTTGGCTAACTTTAATGTTGCATTTTCCTGACTTATCAACTCTTTTATTATAAAAGGCTTGAAAAGTTCTAATGCCATTTCTTTAGGAATTCCACATTGATTCAATTTCAAATTTGGCCCAACAACGATAACACTTCTTCCAGAATAGTCAACTCTTTTACCAAGTAAATTCTGTCTAAAACGACCCTGTTTACCCTTAAGTATATCTGACAATGATTTAAGTGGTCTATTGTTAGACCCTGTTACTGGTTTCGACCTTGAACTATTATCTATCAAAGCGTCAACTGCTTCTTGTAAAAGTCTTTTTTCATTGTTTACCATAACGGACGGAGCTTTTAGCTGTTCAATACGACGCAGTCTATTATTTCTATTTATTATTCTTCTATACAAATCATTAAGATCTGATGCCGCGAATCTCCCGCCGTCTAATGCAACCAATGGTCTAAGGTCTGGCGGAATAACTGGAAGAGTTGTAATAATCATCCATTCCGGTCTTGTTTTGGAAGTTAAAAAACCTTCAATAACTCTAAGTTTTCTAATTAATCTAGCCCTTTCTGCATCAGACTTTGTCTTTTTAACTTCTAAATAAATATTTTTTGCCTCTTTTTCCAAATCAATTTCTTTTAATAACCTCATTACAGCAGACGCCCCAATGTCAGCCTTTAAATTATCGCCAAATCCATTTTGGAATTTTTTTATATCATCTTCACAAAGCAATACAGCATTCTTACCATATAGTAAAAAATTTTTTATAAATGGAATCTCAACTCTTGATATTTCAATTTTTAAATATTTTTCATATTCTTTCAAAGAATTTGAATTATTTCTAAGAGCATTATAAATATTATCGTTTTCATCATTAAAAAATTCTATTCTAATTTTTTTATCTAATTCTGTTACAAAGACCGTTGTATCATTTTTAAACTTCTCAAAAAAAATTTTTCTTATTTTTTTCCTGTCAATTAAATTCAAATCATTGTAACAATATACAGAATGTGGTTTAAAGTAAACTTTATAATAAGAATGACCTTTTTTAATATTATCAAATATTTTATTTGCAGCTTCATCCAATGATATATTAGTTAAATCAATTTGATCTTTAATTAAATCCTTAATTTGTTTTAAGGCCTTATTTTGATTATTGTCTAATGATATTTCCTCATAAACAATACCATTCAATATATTTTTAAAACCATCTTTAACCATTTGATTGTTTATCCCATAGTTAAACAAATTAAATTCGTCTTCTTTTAATAAAGTATTTTTATCAATAAAAGAAAATATTCCATCACGATCTTTTAATTCATTAATTACTACATATTTTGTGTAATATATTATTCTTTCTAAATCTGAAACCTTTATATTCAAAAGTATTCCAATTCTAGATGGTGGTTTTTTTAAAAACCATAGATGCGCAACCGGAACAGCCAAGTTAATATGCCCAAATCTTTCTCTTCTAACCTTACATTCAGTTACTTCAACACCACATCTGTCGCAAACCACACCTTTGTGCTTAACGTATTTATATTTTCCACAATGACATTCCCAATCCTTTATGGGGCCAAAAATTCTATCACAAAACAACCCATCTCTTTCAGGTTTAAAAGTTCTATAATTTATCGTTTCTGGTTTTTTAACTTCACCGTATGACCAATTTTTTACCTGATCAGGATTTGCAACTGTTATTTTAACAGAATTAAATTCAGAAAAATTGAGATTATCTGATTTTTTATTTTGAATTTTAAAATTTATTTTACCCATATTTTATCAACACCTTATAAATATAATTGTTTTTATGGTTTATTATTTGTTTTAATTAGTTCAATATTAAGACCTAAAGCTCTAAGCTCACTTACTAAAACTTTAAACGACTCTGGTATTCCAGGCTTAGATATCAATTCCCCTTTAATAATCGAATCATACATTTTTACCCTTCCATCAACATCATCTGATTTTACAGTTAAAAATTCCTGCAACACATGGGATGCCCCATATCCTTCGACTGCCCATACTTCCATTTCCCCAAATCTCTGTCCACCAAATTGTGCTTTACCACCAAGTGGCTGACGTGTAACAAGAGAATACGAACCAGTAGACCTTGCATGCATTTTATCCTCAACTAAATGGTTAAGCTTCATAACGTACATCATGCCAATTGTTACTTTTTCCATAAATGGCTCACCAGTTCTACCGTCATAAAGCGTAACACTACAATCATCAGTCGGCAAATCTTCATTTGTAAATCTGTCTAACGCATTTTCAAGTTCTTTTCCTTTTAAACCTTGTTTTATTAATATATCTTTCTTATTGTCTAATATTTTTTTCCTAGCCATATTAATATAATCTTTTATTTGGTCTTCGTTAGCTCCATCAAATATTGGTGTTATCATTTGCGTATTGAGCTCTTTCCCAGCCCAACCTAACATAATTTCAAGCAACTGTCCAACATTCATACGAGAAGGAATGGCAAGTGGAGAAAGAACGCAATCAACCGGTGTTCCATCCGGAAGTCTAGGCATATCCTCAACAGGCAATATTTTTGCCACAATTCCTTTATTACCATGTCGTCCAGCAAGTTTATCACCAACCTGAACTTTTAATCTTGACGCAATATAAACTTTAACTTTTTTGTTGACTGAAACTGGTAAATCATCACCTTTTTTAGATCTTTCTTTTTCAATTTCATAATTTTGCTTTAATATTTTTTCCTTTGTATCATACAATGCTTCTATTTTATTGATTTCAGATTTTTTAGAATTATCAAGACGTTTCTTTTTTTCTTTTCGAAGTTTCATTTTTGCAATTACATAATTTCTATGTATATCAAATTGTTCTTTTTTCTTTTCTTCATCTGTAAATTTTTCTGGCCTCAAAAAGGTCCTTACTGCTATTACCTTACCTGAAACACCTGGCGGAACCCTAAGTGAAGCATCCTGTACATCTTCGGCCTTTTTACCAAATAATGCCCTAAGCAATCTTTCCTCAGGCGTTGATTGACGCTCGCCTTTAGGAGTAGTTTTACCAACAAGTATATCTCCCTTTTTAACAACTGAACCTATTTTAATTATTCCATTTTCATCAAGGTTTAACAAATCTTCTGAGCCAACATTCGGAATATCTCTAGTTATCTCTTCAGGACGTTCCTTTGTTTCTCTAGCGTCAATTTGAAATTCCCTAATATGAATAGAAGTAAATTTATCATCATGAATCAATTTTTCAGATAATAACATAGCATCTTCAAAATTATATCCATCCCAAGGCATATAAGCAACAAGTAAATTTTGACCTAATGATAATTGGCCGTTACTCGTGGCAGGGCCATCTGCTATTATTTGTCCGTTTTTAACAAAATCACCAACATTTACCAATGGCTTTTGGTTTATGCATGTATCTTGATTTGAGCGAATATATTTTTTTAATTTATATACTTTAACTCTATTATTTTCTGAAAAGATAATTATTTCATTTGAAGAAACAGATATAACTTCTCCATCAGATTCAGAAATTAAAACAACACCAGAATCTCTAACGACTTTTTCTTCGATTCCAGTTGAAATTATTGGCGCCTCTGTTATTAATAGTGGAACACTCTGTCGTTGCATATTACATCCCATTAAAGCACGATTAGCATCATCGTGTTCCAAAAAAGGTATCAATGCAGCTGAAACAGACATCACCTGCATTGGTGAAACATCCATATAATCCACGCCATCCGGATGACGAAACAAGAAGTCATCCCAACTACGACCCTGCACAGTATCTGACAAAATATTACCTTCATTATCTAATTGAGTATTTGCTTGTGCAACAAAAAACTCATCTTCTTTATCAGCTGTCAAATATTCAATTTTATTAGTTGCTTTCCCATTTTCAACTTTTTTATATGGCGTCTCTATTAATCCATATTCATTTACTCTTGCAAAAGTTGATAAAGATGTTATTAATCCTATATTTGGACCTTCTGGTGT
>JAIRSP010000004.1 GCA_031255375.1 Endomicrobium sp. | reverse complement strand
TTTGATTCATACATGTTTACAGCTCCAGTTGTTTATTATATTTTTAAACTTTTAATATGAAAAAAATAGTTGTTTTAGGATCATCTGGATCAATAGGAATGAAGACGCTCGATATTGCTTACAATATGAGTTCAAAAATTTGTGTTAAAGGGCTTGCTGTTAATTCAAATATAGAAACTTTAAAACTACAGATTAAAAAATTTAAACCGTTGTCAGTATCAATAAACGATTTTGCTAAATCAAAGAAATTGAAGAAGTGGTGTATCTCTAACGGTATAAAAGTTAATATTTATTCTGGATCGTCTGGTCTTGATAAACTTGTAAGAATACAAGATATTGACACTGTTGTTGTTGCTATTGTTGGTACAGCAGCATTAAGACCAACCGTAACTGCAATAAAATCAAATAAAAATATAGCAATTGCAAACAAGGAAATCATTGTTATGGCAGGCGATTATATAATGAAAATTGCAAACAAAAATAAAACACTGGTATTTCCTATTGACAGTGAACATTCTGCTATATTTCAATGCTGTATAGGTGAGAAAAAATCTCAAATAAACAGAATAATTCTTACTGCATCTGGTGGCCCATTTTATAATAGCGATAAAAAATTCTCTGAAATAACAGTTAAAGAAGCACTAAATCATCCTACATGGCAGATGGGAAAAAAAACGACAATTGATAGCGCCACCCTTATGAATAAAGGTCTGGAAATTATAGAAGCTTCTGTTTTGTTTGGGGTATCGGTTGAAAAAATAGAAATAGTGATACATCCACAGTCTGTTTTGCATTCAATGATAGAATATGTTGATGGATCTATTATAGCTCAGCTTTCAAATCCGGATATGAGATTACCTATACAATACGCATTGACATATCCAAATAGATTAAAATCAAATATAGACCAACTGAATCTTGATCAAATTGGAAAACTAGAGTTTTTTAAGCCGAATTTTGATAAGTTTCCGTGTTTAAATCTTTCATATTGTGCTGCAAGAAAAGGGTTTACTATGCCTTCGGTAATGAATGCAGCAAATGAAATTGCCGTAGAATCATTTTTGAACAATGAAATAAAATTTATTGATATTGCAAAGATTATTAGCAATACTATGCATGCACATAATATAATATCAAAAAAATCATCGTTAAATGATTTTATTGAAGCAGATTTGTGGGCAAGAAATTATGCAAAAAAGTTGATTAATACTATATAGCGATTTTTTTTAATACATTTTAAGTATAATTTTATATCGTAAAATTGTTTTTTAAAATTATTTATACACCGCATTATATAAAATATAAAATGAAATTTTATAAAAGATATGATACAAAAAAAATTAATATTGGCGGTATAACAATCGGCGGAGGTTCGCTTGTTGCAGTTCAGTCAATGACAAACACAGATTCAAGAGATTGGAGATCAACTGTAAGGCAAATAAAGCAACTTGAAGAAATTGGTTGTGAAATCATCCGAGTTTCATTTCCTGATTTAGAATCAGTTTGTAATGTACGCAAAATAAAAAAAAATATTAAGATTCCGCTAATAGCAGATATTCATTTTGATTATAGAATAGCAGTGGAAGCAATAAAAAATGGAATTGATAAATTAAGAATTAATCCAGGAAATATTGGATCAAAAGGCAATGTCGAAATCTTAGTAAAAAAAGCAAAAAAATACCATATACCAATAAGAATAGGAATTAATGCAGGATCACTAAATGGTATTTATAGTATTGACAACAATTTATTGCGAGCAAAAATGCTTGTAAATTCAGCCATGAAGCACATAAAGGTTTTTGAAAAAAATAGTTTTTATGATATAGTTGTTTCGCTAAAAACATCAAACATTGATACAACAATAAAAGCGTATAAATTATTTTCTTCTAAAAGAAATTATCCATTACATTTAGGAATAACAGAGGCTGGTCCATTTATCGATGGTTCAATAAAGTCAGCCGTTGGTCTTGGAATAATGTTGTTTGATGGTATAGGTGACACCATAAGAATTTCGCTTACTGAAAACCCAATTAAAGAAGTCAATGCTTCGTATTCTCTTTTGAGATCTATTGGTCTTCGCAATTTTGGCGTAGAGATTATATCTTGCCCGACATGCTCCAGGTGCAAGGTCGATTTGATAAAAATAGTTTCAGAATTTAAAAGAAAAATTTCTACAATCGATAGTTTAAATAAATTTTCAAAATCATTAAAAGTCGCAATAATGGGCTGTATCGTAAATGGCCTTGGTGAATCTGAAAATGCAGATTTTTGTGTAATAGCGACAGAGAAAGAAAGCGGATTATTATTTAAAAATAGAAATATTGTAATGAAAGCTAATTATGACAAATTGATAAATAGACTTGTTTGTATTTTAATTGATTATGTTAAATGTAATTAAAATGTTAGTATATAAAAAGGTAAAATAAAATGCAAGAGATTTATTTAACTAGATTAGGAAGAAAAAAATTAGTGGATAAATTAAGTGAACTTCAAAAGAAAAAATCCATTATTCAAGATGAGCTTGCTCAAGCAATTGAATTAGGAGATTTAAAAGAAAATTTTGAATATCATGCTTCTAAAGAAGCTCTCACAAATCTTATGGACAGAATTTCAAAAATTGTCTATAAATTAAGTTGTTCAAAAATTATTGAAGAGCAAGATATTAGTTTAGACAAAGTGTTCATTGGTGTTACTGTTGAAATCAGGAGTGATGGTAATAATTATAAATATACCATTGTTGATTCAGAGGAAGCTAATCCAAAAGAAAATAAAATATCCGTACAATCTCCGCTTGTTCAAGGATTATTAGGTCATAAAGTAAATGATGTAGTGGAAGTTAAATTGCCAATTGGCAAAAAAAAAATCAAGATACTTAGAATATCAAGGTAAATTCAATTTTTATTAAAACATGTTTTTTTCTAAATTATTTAATCCTACTTTAAGAGAACTTTCGTCAAGTTCTGAAATAGTTTCTACGAATTTAATGATAAAATCCGGCATGATACGTAAGCTTGCTTCCGGTTTTTATGAATTTTTACCTTTAGGACTTAAAGTCATAAGAAAGATTGAAAATATAATAAGAAATGAGATGAGTGCCATTGATGGACAAGAGATTGTTCTTCCGTCAATTTTTCCAAAAAATTTACTTGATAAAACAAATAGATGGGATGTTTATGGTAAAGAGCTTTTTAGGCTTAAGGATAGGAGTGGCTCTGAATTCTGTCTTTCACCAACAGCTGAGGAAGCAATGTTGGACTTAATAATGAAAAATGTAAAATCATATAAACAATTTCCAATTGTTTTATATCAGTTTAGTATGAAATTTAGAGATGAAATACGTCCACGTTTTGGAATTTTACGTTCTAAAGAATTTTTAATGAAAGATGCTTATTCATTTCATGTTAATGAATTTGATTTAGGAAAATATTATGAATTTATGATGGATGCTTATAAAAATATATGCACAAAATGTGGATTTAAATTTTGCGTTGTTGAATCATCATCTGGATTAATTGGTGGATCGTTGTCTCATGAGTTTGTTGTCCCATCTAACAACGGAGAGACAAGTATTGTTCAATGTAAATCTTGTGGATACAACAGTAGCGTTGAAAAGGCCAAATGTTTAAAAATTGAAGATAGTGATCATTATAAAAAAATGCTTAACATTGAAGAGGTTTTTATTTCAGATTTTGATACCATTAGAAATGTTACCGAATCTGTTAATCAATTTTCTAAAAAATTTGTTAAAACACTTGTTTATAGTGCTGATAAAAATTTGATTATTGCTTTGATAAGGGGTGATCATGAAATAAATGAAATAAAATTACAGAATTTATTAAATGTTAAAGAATTAAAAATTGCAGACGAGCAAATAATTAATTCAATAATAAATGTGCAAATGAAATTTATTGGACCTGTTAACATAAAAAAAAATAAAAATATTTATGTTATAGCAGATTTGTCTGTTGTTGAAATTTTAAATGCAATTTCTGGAGCTAATAAAGATGGTTATTATATGAAAAATATAAATTACAAAAGAGATTATAATGTCGATAAAATTGCTGACATTAGAAAAATTGTTTCTGATGATTTTTGCCCAAATTGCAAATATGAAAAATTAAATTTTTCAACTGGAATCGAAATTGGTCATATATTTAATCTTGGAACTAAATATTCAAAATTAATGAATGCAAAATATATTGATTCGTGTGGAAATGAAAATTTCATTTTTATGGGATGTTATGGACTGGGCGTTACAAGGATTGTCTCTGCTATAATAGAACAATCCCATGATAATCGAGGCATAATATGGCCAGACAATGTTAGTCCATTTGAAGTTTTAATCATTCCATTAGATTATCATGATGAAAATATAATAAAAATTGTAGAAAAAATATTTAAAAATTTATCATTAAAAGGAATTGATGTTTTAATTGACGATAGAGATGAAACTCCAGGCGTTAAATTTAACGATGGTGATTTAATTGGAATTCCATATAAAATAATAATTAGTAAAAAACACATTAAAAACGGTGGCAACATAGAATTTAAGGTTAGAAAAGACTCAAAAGATAGATTTGAACTATTGAAACCAGAAGATGTTATATCAAAAATATTAAAAATATTTAAAAAGGATTGTTATTGCTTGTAAATAAGTGTTAAAGTGCTTTTGTTGTATTGATATTTTGCTAGTTGTTGTGCTATCTTAAAATATAGAATTATATATTTTTGATATTGTTTAATTAATTTAACAAATTTAACTATTTTACGTTAGTTACTTTTTTGTGTATTTATGAAATTATGAAAAAATTTATATAATCAACTAGTAAGAAATAAGGAAAATGTTCTTTTTTATTTTGAAAATTTTTTTATTATATATTTAAGTTTTTACACAAATAATTAGTAAAAATTGGCAATAATTTTTCGATGTCAATTGAGGAGGCTTGAAATCGTTGAAAAAAAAAAGTTTCGCATAAATCAGTTTATTAGAGCATCTGAAATTAGACTTATTGATTCAAGTGGATTAATGGTAGGAGTGATTAAAACAGCGGATGCTTTAAAAAAATCTCAAAATGAAAAATTAGATTTGGTTGAAATTTCACCACATGCGGTTCCACCTGTTTGTAAAATAGTTAATTTTTCTAAATTTAAATATGAAATAGAAAAAAAAAATAGAGAAGAAAAAAAAAAGCAAAAAGTTTCTCATGTTAAAGAAATAAGAATAAGACCACGAATTAGTGAACACGATTTATGTGTAAAAATATTACGTGCCAGGAAATTTATTAATAATGAAGACAAAGTACAAATTACTATTATATTTTCTGGTAGAGAAATGCAGCATAAAGATTTGGGTATTAAAATTATAGATAGAATAAGGAATTCATTGATTGATATTGCAACATCAGAAAGTAGAGTTTCTACAGTTGGAAATAGAATATTGTTAATTTTTCTGCCAAACAAAAAAAGAAATTAAATCTAAATATATATTTAATAATTATTTAAATGTAATATACAAATTTATGGGTGGTTGAGTATTATGTATAAAATGAAAACACACAGCGGTGCCAAAAAACGTTTCAAAATTACTGGAAAAGGTAAGGTAAGATATAAAAAACCTGGCCAAAGACATCTTTTGATTGGTGACTCAGGAAATCAAAATAGAAGTGCAAGAAGGCCTGTTATGATTGTTGATGCTGACATGAGGACAATTAAAAAAATTATGCCATATGGTTTTTGATTGTATTTAATTGTTATAATTATTGTTAGTTGTATTTTTTTTGTAGTTTGAATTATACATATGAAAAGGAGGCATTTAAATTTGCGTGTTAAAAATGCTGTATATACAAGACAAAGAAAAAAGAAAATATTTAGATTTGCAAAAGGGTATTATGCATCAAAAAAAAATCGTTGGAAAATTGTAACTCAACAAGTAGAAAAGTCCCTTAATTATGCGTATACTGGAAGAAAAGATAATAAATCAAATTTTAGAACTTTGTGGATAATCAGAGTAAATGCCGCCGTTAGAAATGAAGGAATTTCTTATAATAAATTTATTAATGGGCTTAAAAAAGCAAATATATTAATAAATAGGAAAATGCTTGCAGAAATAGCCATAAGCGATGCACATGCATTCAAGCAATTAGTTGAAATTGCAAAATCTACATGATCTAGAAGATAGCAATAACATGCTTTATAATTAAAACTTGTGTTTTATACACGATTTGTAATATAGAAATTTATATTTATCTTAAATGGTAAAAATTAAATTTTTTATGATTTTTTAATTGTTTAAAAATTTTGTTGGTTATGATGAAATTTTATATATCATAATTTAGTTATTAAATATAAAATTTTATAAAGAAACATAAAAAGGTTTAAATGAATATTGACATCAACTTGAAGCAAATTATTGACGAAATAATGCAGAAAATAGAGAATTCAGATACTGGAACACTTGAATATACAGAACGTGAATATTTTGGCAAAGATGGCGTTATGACAAGAATTTTAAAGTCATTACCTCATTATTCTATAGAAAATAGAAAAAAAATAGGATTTGAAATAAATAAAATTAAAAATATTTTAAAAAATGAAACTAGAAATAGAAAAAAGAGATTGAAAGAAGATTTACTATTAAAGAAAATAAACAAAGAAAAACTAGATTATTCACCTGCTTTTTATTTCCCATTTTCAAACGGAAGTTTTCATCCAGTTGTTCAAGCTATTAAAGAAATGTTGTTAATTTTTAAATCATTTGGTTTTTCGGTTATTGATGGCCCTGAAATAGAAACAGATTGGTATAATTTTCAGGCATTAAATATACCAAAAGATCATCCTGCAAAGGATATACATGATACATTTTATGTAAATGGAATGAATAATTTACTGAGAACGCATACTTCCCCAGGTCAAATTCATGCAATGGAAAGCCAGGACCCTCCAATAAAGATTGTTGTTCCTGGTAGGGTTTATAGAAATGAATCTTCAGATGCTTCACATTCTTCAACGTTTCATCAAATAGAAGGATTAAAAGTTGATAAAAATGTGACGTTTTCTGATTTAAAAATAATACTAGTTAATTTTATACGTGATTTTTTTTGTGATAAATTAAATAT
>JAIRSP010000042.1 GCA_031255375.1 Endomicrobium sp. | reverse complement strand
TTGACATTTTTTTAATACCTTCTAAAGATCTTTCGTATTTAATAATTTCTTTTTCAATTTTAAATTGTTCTCTCTTTGGAAGAAATTTAAAAATCTCTCCATTCTTCATATTTTCCATTTCGCTATATTTATATATCGATTTTTTTAACGTTTCAAAATTAGTCAATGTTCCACCAAGCCACCTCTCAGAAACGAAGTAGGATCCACAACGTAAAGCTTCCTCTTTTATAGAATTTTGTGCTTGTTTTTTTGTACCTACAAACATCATGCTTTTACCTTCTGATATATAATCGCTAATAATTTTACAATTTTTTTTTAATTCTTTAATAGTTTTTTGAAGATCAATAATATGAATTTTGTTTCTGGTACCAAAAATAAATTTTGACATCTTCGGATTCCATCTTCTTGTTTGATGGCCAAAGTGTGCACCAGATTCTAATAGGGCTTTCATTGTAATATTAATCATAAATTAATTTCCTCTCTTACATTTTAATTTAAAATATTTATATCATTCATCATTCTTGATTTATTATACAATAAAACATTAACAATATTTTTTTATTAATACGTACAAACATCTTTAAACAAAACACGGTAATTTATAATAAACAAAAAATTAAAAACTTTATATATTTATTAACACCACTAAACAATAATTCATTCATTGATTCTTTTTATGTTAGCGCCAATGTTTTTTAATTTTTTTTCAAACATCTCATAACCTCTGTCAATATAAAAAATTTTTGAAATAGTTGTTATTCCTTTGGCAGCAAGTCCAGCAAGAATAAGTGCAGCGCCAGCCCTTATATCAGACGCAATTACTTGCGTTCCTAAAAATTTTTTAACACCATTAATATTTACAGTTTTGCCATTAACAGAAATATTTGCTCCAAATTTTTGTAATTCATTTACATGTAAAAATCTATTTTCAAAAATTGTTTCTTTTATTATTGAGTTACCGTTTGCAAGACACATTAAAGCCATCCATTGAGCTTGAACGTCAGTGGGGACCCCGGGATATACGCTTGTTTTTATATTTTGTGATTTTAGAATTTTTGTCCATTTAATATAAATTTCATTATCTTGTTCTTCAATATATAATCCGCTTTTTTTTAATTTATCACTTATTGACTTCAAGTGTTTAGGTATAACATTTTTTATCACAATTTCACCGTTTGTTATAGCAGCGGCCATCATATATGTTGCAGCTTCTATTCTATCTGGAATTATGTTGTGTTCAAACCCATGAAGTTTCTCTACTCCATATACAACAATATTCCTCGTCCCTTCGCCTGTTATTTTTGCCCCCATTTTTCTTAAAACATCTACCAAATCTTTTATTTCTGGCTCACACGCAGCATTCATAATCACTGTTCTCCCGTTAATTAATACAGAGGCAAGCAATATATTTTCAGTTGCACCTACACTTGGAAATTTAAAATTTATAATTGCGCCATTAAGTTTATTTTTTGCAAAAATTTTTATATATCTATCATCAAACAAAATTTCAGCTCCTAGTTTATTAAAAGCTTCTAAATGAATATCTATAGACCTTTTGCCTATATTGCAGCCGCCAGGCGATACAACGCTTACATTTCTAAGTCTTGCCAATAAAGGGCCAATTATTAAAATACTTGCCCTTATTTTTTTTGATAAATCACAAGGCGCTACATGTTCGTACGCAATATTATTCAAAGAACAAATTTCTACAGAATTTCCTGTTCTAATTATTTTTTTTCCTATAAAACTCAACAACAACAACGCAGTACTCGTATCGTCGAGTAACGGAACGTTATTTATTTTAACCGTTTCATCGGTAAGTAGTGTAGAAAAAAGTATAGGTAATGAAGAATTTTTTGAACCAGATATTCTTACTTCTCCACTTAGTTTGTTTCCACCATGAATAACTATTTTATCCATTTTTATCTATAACCAAATTTAAAAAAATAATTTATAATATTCTAATTATTAAATATAATCGTATAAATTTAATATACTCTTAATGACTTGAATATTCTATCAACTAATAGTATTATCGATAATTATAAAATATATTAATTTCATATATATACAGTTAAATAAAATAATGTTATTTTTCGGCTTTCAGTACTCTTGGTAAGCCAGCATAATCTTTTATTATTTTAATGTTTTTATATCCATAATTTAGAAACATTAATTCTATGCTTTTATATTTATTTGAATTTAATTCTACAAAAACAACACCATTATTTTTTAAATATTTATTGGAACAATCAATTATTTTTCTATAAAAAAACAATCCATCATCACATGCAATTAATGCATTTTTTGGCTCGTATTTAATTTCCGGCTCTAAAAGATTATATTCTTTGAATGAAACGTATGGTGGATTTGAAACAATTATATCAAACATTTTACCATTTATATCATCAAAAATATTACTTTTAATAAAAGCTATATCAGAAACATCATTGATTTTAGCGTTTTTAACAGCGATTTCAATGGCATTTTCGTTTATATCTGAAGCTATAATATCTTTAAATTTACCGAGTTTTCTTAGAGATATAGCAATACAGCCTGAGCCAGTACACAGGTCTAGCAATAATAATTTTCTTTTATTTTTTGAAAACTCCAATACACTATCAACTAAAATTTCAGTCTCTGGCCTTGGAATAAAAACGTTTTCATTTATTATAAAATCAAAATACATAAATTCTGTAACCCCAAGTATATATGCTACTGGCTCTCTTTTTGAACGTCTAACAATATAGTTTGCATATATTGATTTTTGTATATCAGTAATATTATTTTTGGTAGAATAAAGTCTTGTACGATCAATTTTTAATACTGAACTCAAAAGAATTTCAACATCACACCTAATATCAAAAAGACCTTTTGATATCAAAAATACCTCAGCAATTTTCAATATTGTGTAAATATTTCTTTCATTACCAAACATTCGTTTAAATAATATTTTCATTAATTTTAGATTCTACTTCTAATTCAATAAGCTTACTAATAAGCTTCATTAAATTTCCACTCATAATTTCAGAAATATCATATATACTATGTACTATTCTATGGTCTGTAATCCTGTTTTGTTGATAATTATATGTCCTTATTTTCTCAGACCTGTCTCCTGAACCAATTTGTAATCTTCTTTCATTAGAAATTTTTTTCATATTTTCTGATTTTTTTTTATCATATAATTTTGCTCTCAAAATTTTGAAAACTTTAATTTTATTTTTTGTCTGACTTCTCTCATCTTGACATGCAACTACAATTCCGGTAGGCAAATGTGTAATCCTTATAGCAGAATTTGTTTTATTAACATGTTGTCCGCCTGCGCCAGAAGCTCTATAAGAATCAATTCTCAGTTCTTCCATTTTTATTTCTACATCAACTTCTTTTACTTCTTTAAAAACAGCTACCGTCGCTGCAGATGTGTGTATTCTTCCTGATACCTCTGTTTCTGGAACTCGTTGCACTCTGTGAATTCCTCTTTCAAATTTAAAGTAATTCCATATATTTTTGCCATTTATTTCAAATATAATTTCTTTGTAACCGCCAATACCTATGAAATTTGAATTCAAGATATCATATTTCCATCCGTTTTTCTCAGCAAAACGAATATACATTTTATATAAATCATTAACAAATAATGCAGCCTCATCTCCACCAATACCAGCACGAATTTCTACAATTATATTATCGCAACTGCCTTGATTGTCATTAGAATCTAATTGTACAATTAAAAAATTAATTTCTGACTCGATATTATTTTTTAATTTAATAAGATTATTACATTCTTCAATAGCTAATTCTCTTATTTGAATATCGTTAGATTTTTTTAGCCCTTCAGTATTATATATGTCATTCAAAAGTTTTAAATATTGTCTATATTTTTTAACAATTGGATTAAGGTAATAATATTGACTAAGATTTTTTTTATATTTTTCTTGATTTGAAATAATCGATAAATCACAAAACTTTTTTTCAATTTCTGTGAATTTTTCATCTAGGGATTTTAATTTTTTTAAATACACAATACGGACTTCATCCATTCGATTTTTTACTTCCTACACATCAAACGATGTATACTAAAAATTTCAAAAAATTTATTATTTACATTTTGTTTTTTATGCAATTTCATATTTGTTTTTTTGCAATACGTTTTTGAAATTTTTCAATCATTCCTGTTGCATCAACAAATTTTTGTTTACCAGTAAAAAACGGATGACAATTAGAACATATTTCTAACTTTATGATTGGCTTTGTTGAACGTGTCTTAAATATATATCCACATGCACACGAAACTACACTGTCAAGATACTTTGGATGTATTTTACTATTCATTTCAATTCCTTACATTTATCAATAAATTATAAAAATTAAATCAAGTTTATTCTACATTTTTTTTATCTCGCAATCAATTTTACCAAAAACAAGTATATTATAATTTTATCACGATCTTTTCATACTTGAAAGTTCCATTTGTTTCAAAAAATCCATGTTCGATTTTGAATTAAGAAGCACTTTACTTAATTCTTCCATAATCTCTATAGAATTCATTGAAGTCATCCATTTTCTTAATATCCACATTTTATTTTTTTCATCTTCGCTTAAAAGGAGTTCTTCTTTTCTTGTACCGGAACGTAAAAGATCCATAGCTGGGAATATCCTTCTATCAGCAAGTTTCCTATCGAGATAAATTTCACAATTGCCAGTTCCTTTAAATTCCTCAAATATTACATCATCCATTCTACTTCCTGTTTCAACAAGTGCTGTACCTATAATTGTAAGACTTCCGCCTTCTTCAATATTTCTCGCTGCACCAAAAAATCTTTTTGGTCTTTGCAATGCATTTGAATCTAAGCCACCGGATAAAATTCTTCCGCTTGATGGTGTTGCTGTATTATAAGCTCTAGCAAGTCTTGTAATCGAATCCAAAAGAACAACAACATTTTTTCTATTTTCAACCATTCTTTTTGCTTTTTCCATAACCATTTCAGCAACCTGTATATGTCTTTCAGAAGGCTCATCAAAAGTAGAAGAAATAACTTCTCCCTTAACAGAACGTTGCATATCTGTAACCTCTTCTGGTCTTTCATCTATCAATAAAACCATAAGAATAATATCTGGACTATTTTCTGTTATTGCATTTGCCATCTCTTGCAAAAGAACAGTCTTTCCAGTCCTCGGAGCTGCATTGATTAATACTCTTTGTCCTTTACCTATTGGAGCTAACATATCAACAATTCTTGTAGATAATTGTTCTTTTTTTGTTTCAAAAACTATTTTCTCATTTGGATATAACGGTGTTAGATTATCAAAAAAAACTCTATCTCTCATATTTTCAAGATTTTCTTGACCATTAACTGATTTTACTTGCAATAATGCAAAGTAACGCTCTTGCTGAGCTTGAGGTGGCCTAACGTATCCTGCTACTGTATCGCCTTTTCTCAAAGCAAATTTTTTTATTTGAGAAGGAGATATATATATATCATCAGGTCCAGGCAGATAATTATAATCAGGAGAACGCAAAAAACCAAATCCATCTGGTAAAATTTCTAAAACACCCTCATCATAAACCAGTTTATTTTCTTTTGCACGTGCTTCAAAGATTTTTGCAATAAGTTCTTGTTTTCTTAATCCAGCAAAAGAATCAAGTTTAAGACTTTTTGCAATTTCTACTAATTCGATCATTGTTCTCTTAGATAAAACCGATACATTCTTTGCAATATCCCTTATCATTAAATTACTCCTCAAAAAATCGTATGATACGAATAGATTTTCAACTAAAAACTCATAACATATCATTGATTACAGTAAAATAGACGATTTCAATATAATAACACACCCATATAAGCTTGATTTTGATTTACTTAAATTTAGATTATTTTGATCTGAAAGAATGATTAAACAACTGATCACCCATTTTACATTATCTTATATTATATGTCAATAATTTAAATAAATTCCATACTTTTTTTTTTAAATCTATTTTTGACCCTGAATTGTCTATTACAAAATCTGCAAGTTCTATTTTCTTTTTTGTAGACATCTGAATATCAATTATTTTTTTTGCACGATATATGTCAAATTTATCGCGTATAATAAGTCGATTAATCTGAACGTCGTACGGAGCCCACACGACTATTACTTTATCACATATCCTATTTAATCCAACTTCAAAAATAAGTGGAGCATTAATCAACACTAATGTACAGTTATTACTTATTTTATATCGAAATATTTCTTCATTTATGTACGAAATTATATATGGATGAAGAATTTTTTCAATCATAAATCTTGCTTTACTATTGAAAAAAAATATATCAGAAACTTTTTTTCTATTTAATGTACCATTTGAAAGTAAAATATTTTGACCAAAATTGTTCGTAAAACTATCTAAAACAGCTTTGCAATTTT
>JAIRSP010000041.1 GCA_031255375.1 Endomicrobium sp. | reverse complement strand
TTGTTTCAAAAAAAATAAACAAAATAAAAATAGCAATGATAGGAGCTGGTGCTGCAAATGTATGTATATATAAATTTTTGTCTCTTTATGGTGCTGATCAAAAAAATATAATTTTGGTTGATTCATGTGGCATTATAAGCAAAAATAGAGATAATTTGATTCAAAATTCTGAAAAATGGAAAATTGCCATGAACACAAATACTAATAATTTGAGCGGCGGAATTAGTGATGCTATGGAAAATGCAGATGTTGTCATTGCATTATCAATGCCAGGGCCTGGTGTGATAAAAAAGGAATGGATAAAGATGATGGCAAAAAATCCAATAGTTTTTGCATGTGCAAATCCTATTCCAGAGATTTGGCCATGGGAAGCTAAGGATGCAGGTGCAGCTATTGTGGCTACAGGTAGAAGTGATTTTCCAAATCAAATTAACAATTCATTGGGATTCCCTGGTGTTTTTCGTGGAGTTCTTAATGTAATGGCATCTACAATAACTGATACAATGTGTATAAGAGCTGCAGAAGAATTGGCATCATGTATTACCGATAATAATATTAACCCAAATAAAATTCTCCCTAATATGGACGATTGGGAAATTTTTCCTAAGATTGCTGCAGCCATAGGGACAAGCGCAATAAAAGAAAATATTGCACGTAAAAAGTATAGTTATAATAGAATTCTTAATGATGCAAATATGATAATAAAAAGAAGTAGAGCTATAACTAAAACAATGATGAAAAGTGGTTATATTAAAAATGCGGGATATAAGATTTGACGATGTTGTGAACGCTGTTGAAAACTTATGTTATAGCGTAAACTTTAATCTTCCAACTGATGTTATGGAATCATTGCAAAAATGTGTAAATGTTGAAAAAAGTATTGCCAAGAATGTTTTAAGTGAAATTATTGAAAATGCATTTATTGCACGTAAAAAACAAATTCCATTATGTCAAGACACCGGTACTGCAAATTTTTTTATAAAACTTGGAGATAATGTACATGTAAATGACGGAAACATTTATCGTGCAATAAATAAGGGTGTTTCCCTTAGTTATACAAAAAAATATTTTCGTAAATCAATTGTGTTTGATCCACTTAAAAGAAAAAATACATGCGACAATACACCGGCAAATATTTATGTTGAAATGATACCTGGGAATATAATAGAAATTACGCTTTTAGCAAAAGGTGGTGGAAGTGAAAACGCAAGTGCGCTAAAAATGTTTTCACCATCTGCTGATTGGAATAACATAAATAGGTTTGTTTTAGATACCGTTAACAATAATGGTAGAAATGCTTGTCCACCATTGATTGTTGCTGTTGGTATAGGTGGTGATTTTTCATCGGTTGGACTTATATCGAAAAAAGCCTTAATTCGCAAAATAGGAAGTGAAAATAAAAATGTTTTTTATGATAAAAAAGAAAAAGAATTGTTAAATGATATAAACAAATTAAACATTGGTCCGATGGGGTTGTGCGGTGCAACGACTGCATTGGCAGTATTTATTGAAGCTAATCCGTCTCATATTGCATCATTACCTGTGGCCGTAAACATTCAGTGTCATTCTTTTAGAAGAAAAACAATTATAATATGAAAATAAATTTATGTGACCTAATCTTAAATTCAAAAATTTTAAAATCTGGACAGAGAATATTACTTACTGGTACCGTTTATACTGCCAGGGATGCAGCCCATCGTAGAATTATAAACATGCTGGATTGTGATAAAAAAATTCCATTTGAACTTAAAAACTCTGCAATTTATTACTGTGGTCCAACACCAGTAAAACCTAATGAAATTGCAGGGGCGTGTGGCCCTACAACATCTTCTAGAATGGATATTTTTACTCCTAGGATTTTAGAAGAAGGTGCTAAATTTTTGATTGGAAAAGGGTCACGATCTAAAATTGTTATTGATTCTATAAAACAGAATAAAGCAATTTACTTTGTTGCTACAGGCGGTATCGCAGCCCTTCTATCTGAAACTATAAAAAAGTTTGATTTAATAGGATTTGAAGATTTAGGTCCAGAAGCAATTTATAAACTTGAAGTTGAAGAAATGCCTTTGATTGTTGCAATAGATAGTTTTGGTAATACAATTTTTTAAATTATTAAATAAAAATAATTACGTTAATAAATATAAACTTTGATATTTATTACGAGAAGTGTGATAAGAGATTTTCTATGAAAATTTGTTATACGTTAATTGCATTATTATTTTTTGCATTTTTTTGTACACGATTATACGCATCATATGATTGTAGAATTTCAAGTGTTTCAATTGACGGATTAAAAAATGTAAATTTAAAAAATGTACTGTCTGTTGTGAATCTAAAAAATGGAAAATATTATTCAAAAAATGATGCTAAAGACGATGCTATTTCAATTATTAATCTTGGATATTTTAGCGACATCAAAATTTATTTTAATGAGAAAACTGGGAATCTTACTTTTAAGGTTACAGAAAAACCATTAGTTGAGCGTATTAATTTTGTTGGAAATTTGAAGTTTTCAACATTTAAACTTAAAAGTATAAGTAAATTAAAAAGAAAAAAGTATTATGATTTTTTAGATTTTGAGGCAACAAAAAAAAAAATAGAAGCTTTATATATTAAAAATGGGTATAGCAACTGTAAGGTAGAGTTATCAAGTAGTATCGATAAAAATACAAATAAAATAACAGTAACATTTTTTATAACTGAAAATAATAAGATTTTCGTAGCTGGAATTAATATTAATGGCTGTAATTATTTTAACGAAAAAAAAATTCTTAAAATCATGAAAACAAAATTGAATAGTACATTTAAAGAGGATATTTATCAAGTTGATTTGAAATCCATAGAGTCATTGTACAAAAATAACGGATTTGTTGATTATAGGTTTATTTCGTTAGTATCAAAATGTAATGATACAGCAATGTTTTTAACTTTTAATATTTATGAGGGTAATAGATATAAAATAAGGTCTGTTATTTGTAACGGTAATTTTGCTATTGACAAGAAGAAAATGAATGAATTGATTAAAATCAAGGAAAACGAAATTTTTAATAAGTATAAGATCAAAGAAATAGAAAATGATATTAAAAAAAAATATTATGATAAAGGGTATTTAAATGTAATTGTTAAATCTTACTTTAATAAAATAGATGTTAAGAATAATTTTTTAGATGTATTTTTTTTAATTGACGAAGGTAAAATTTTTTATTTTGGAAATTTGTATATAAATGGACTTGTTCATACAAAGGATAAAGTGTTAAGAAGAGAGATGCTTTTAAGACCAGG
>JAIRSP010000012.1 GCA_031255375.1 Endomicrobium sp. | reverse complement strand
ATAAGAAATTTAGCTTTTGACAAAAATATTAAAACTTCTCAAATGTTTCATTCTATAAGAATTGCTGTTTCTGGAAGAAAAAAAGGTCCAAGTTTATTTCATATGATGGAGGTTATTGGTAAAAAAGAAGTTGCTAAAAGAATAAATATTATGATAGATAGGTTTTTTTCATAATATCAATGAATTTAAGAAATTTTAATATTAGTTACATTTTTATACTCAATTAAATTTTTAATTTTTTTGTTTATTATAGGTTGCTAATTTATATAAATATAAGTTGCAGAAGTAATATTTGTATGTTTATTTATTTAATATATTAAAAAATAAATCAGAGTTTATTAAAAAAAATATAATTTTAAGTTTTGGGTGAGTGGCGGAACTGGCAGACGCACAGGACTTAAAATCCTGAGATTCGCAAGAATCGTGAGGGTTCGAGTCCCTCTTCGCCCATTTTAATATATGATGATTGTTTTTTTTGTTTGATGTAAAATTATCGAAAACATTTTGTTTATTATTGAATGGTTTTAACAAGTCAGACTGTAAAATAAGTGTAAAATGTATGAGAGACAATAGTCTGTGTGTTGTATTTTATATGTGAGAAGATGGATATGGGTAATTCATGGAGGAATAAATAATATGCTTAAAGAAGGAGAGTTTAGAATAACATCGGGGTGTGCTATAAGTGGTATAATAGATAAAAGTGGTAAAAAATTTAATGGTAATGAAATTATTAAATCAATTGCATTAATGCACGATCGTTCAAATGGACTCGGCGGAGGGTTCGCGGCATACGGCATATATCCAAATTATAAAAATTTTTACGCATTTCATATATTCTATGAAAACATGAATGTTAAATCTAACACTGAAGATTTTATTAAAAAACATTTTTATATTAAAAAGGCAGAACAAATTCCTACTAGATGTACTCGAAATATCACAAATACACCATTGATATGGCGTTATTTTATTCGTCCACAAATAAAAAACATGCTGAAAAATGGTAAATCAATAGATGAATTTGATTTTGTATCTGAATGTATTATAAAAATAAATACAACTTATGATGGAGCCTATGTTTTTTCTAGTGGTAAAAATATGGGAATATTTAAAGGAGTTGGATATCCTGAGGACATAGGCGATTTTTTTATGCTTGACAAATATAATGCATATATGTGGACAGCACATGGAAGATTCCCGACGAATACTCCTGGCTGGTGGGGTGGAGCACATCCTTTTGGGATACTCAATTGGTCTGTTGTGCATAATGGGGAAATATCTTCATATGATGCAAATAGAAGATTTGTTGAAATGTATGGATATAAATGTACACTGAAAACGGATACAGAAGTAATAGCATATTTGTTTGATTTTCTTGTTAGAAAACATAAATTGTCAATTAAAAAAGCCGTAAAAGTCATTTCATCGCCATTTTGGGATGATATTGACAGGGAGAAAAATAAAGAAATTAAAAATGAATTAAGAATTATGAGAGCTGTTTATGCTGGTGCATTAGTCAATGGGCCGTTTTCAATAATTTTAGGATATGAGAATGGAATGATAGCTCTAAATGATCAAATTAAACTTCGCTCATTAGTAGTGGCAGAAAAAAATAACAAAACTTATATTGCAAGTGAAGAGAGTGCAATAAAAATAGTATGCCGTGATCCAGAAAAAGTGTGGTCACCAAGAGGCGGAGAGGCAGTTATTGCTTTATTGGAGGGATAATAAGAATGGGGTTAAATTTTGATGTGCCTGATTTTGAAGTTATTAGAAACGACTATAAATGCATTAGATGTAAGGTATGTATTCGCCAATGTGCTAACAAT
Organism: Endomicrobium sp.; assembly: GCA_031255375.1. The sequence continues at coordinate 24,339 of JAIRSP010000012.1, read as the reverse complement.
GTCCATTACTATGATGAAGATAATAGTGCTATTTATTCTGATTGTTTAAAATGTGTTAATTGCCATAGATGTGTTACGTTATGCCCTAGTAAAGCTTTAATTATAAAAAAGTATCCTCTTGAATTCAGGGAAAATTTCAATTGGTCAGAAAAAGCAATAAAAGAAATCTATAAACAATCTCAGACAGGCGGTGTTTTACTTTCAAGCATGGGAAATCCTGAGCAATTTCCTATTTATTGGGATAAAATGTTGTTAAATGCAAGTCAAGTTACTAATCCATCAATAGATCCTTTACGAGAGCCGATGGAAACGAGGGTAATAATAGGTAGAAAACCTGAAAAACTTGAATTTGATACTAATGATAAACTTTTAACGCAAATGTCTCCAAATATTGACTTAAGCGTTCCAATAATGTTTTCGGCTATGAGCTATGGTTCTATTTCAAAAAATGCTCATGAATCTCTAGCTAGAGCATCGGAGGAATTAGGTATATTCTATAATACCGGTGAAGGCGGATTAAGTAAAGATTTTTATAAGTATGGGAAAAATACTATTGTTCAAGTAGCATCTGGAAGGTTTGGTGTTCATAGAGAATATTTAAATATTGGAGCTGCTATCGAAATCAAAATAGGCCAAGGGGCAAAGCCAGGTATTGGAGGACATTTGCCTGGAAAAAAAGTCGGGAAAGATGTTTCTGTAGCAAGGATGATACCTGTTGGTTCTGATGCAATTTCACCTGCTCCGCATCATGATATTTATTCTATAGAAGATTTAAGACAACTTATTTTTTCATTAAAAGAAATTACACATTATAAAAAACCAGTTTTTGTAAAAATTGCAGCAGTTCACAATTCCGCTGCCATAGCCTCTGGTATTGTAAGGGCTGGTGCAGATGCTATTGTTGTTGATGGTTTTCGTGGTGGTACAGGCGCGGCGCCTACAAGGGTAAGAAATAATGTTGGAATTCCAATTGAACTGGCTTTGGCATCAATAGACCAAAGGTTACGAGATGAAGGAATAAGAAATTATTGTTCTATTATTATTTCTGGAACTATAAGAAATAGTTCTGATGTAGTAAAGGCAATAGCGCTTGGCGCAGATGCTGTTTATATAGGATCAGCCGCTGTTATAGCTTTAGGGTGCCATATGTGCCGTTCATGTTCTACAGGTAAATGCAATTGGGGTATAGCAACACAAGATCCTGAACTTGTAAAAAGAATTAATCCAGATATTATGTATAAAAGACTTGTAAATTTAATATTAGCATGGAATCATGAAATTCAAGAATTTCTTGGCGGCATGGGAATTAATGCTATTGAAAGCTTAAGGGGAAATAGACTTATGCTTAGGGGTGTAGATTTAAACGAAAAAGAGTTAGAGATATTAGGTATAAAATATGCAGGGGAATAGATCGGATTAAATAACTTTTGAAAGCCATATGAAATGAAAATTAATTTTTGCTACTGTTTTTAGTTTGTTGTCATATTTATGAAACACTAAGGAGAAATATGAAAAGAATTTATTCATTTGAAAATAGGTGCCTCGGTTGTAAATTGTGTGAAATTTATTGCAAAGTATCTCATTCTAAATCAAAAAATGTAATAAAGGCTAATAAACTAGAAAATGTAGTCTCTAAAATAATTGTTGAAAAAACAATAGATGATGATAATAATATTTCACATTTTGCGTTACAATGCAGACATTGTGAAGCGCCAAAATGCATAAAAGCATGTATATCTGGCGCAATGTATAAAGATGATAATGGGATTGTCCGTAATAACGAAAAAAAATGCATTGGATGTTTGTCGTGTATTTTGGCCTGTCCTTTTGGTGCCATAAAAAAAAATAATTTTGATAAGGTTACAAAATGCGATTTATGCATAGACTCTGGTAACGATGAGCCATTTTGCGTTAAGAATTGTCCAAATGAAGCTATAAAATTTCTCAGTAAAGGTAAATAAATGAAAAAATATTTAATAATAGGAAATAGTGCGGCAGGCGTAAGTGCGGCAATTGCAATAAGGGCTAACGATAAAATTGGTAATATAAAAATAGTTTCAAACGAAAGATTTAATTTTTATGGTAAACCATTAATTTCGTACTATTTAGGTGGTAAAATTAGCTCTGATAATATCTATTATTATGATGAGAATTTTTATAAATCTAAAAATATAGAAATTATTTTAAATGCTAATGTTAATAAAATAGATACAACAAAAAACGATGTTGTTATAAATTTAGACAATAGAATTAGTTACGACAAGCTGTTAATCGCTACTGGTAGTAATCCATTTATTCCACAAATTAAAAATTTAGATATTAATAAACAGGAAAATGTTTTTACATTTTTGACTTATTCAGATAGTATAAAAATTAAAAATAAAATAAATAAAAATTCAAAAATTGTTGTTGCTGGCGCAGGTCTTATAGGATTAAAAGCTGTTGAAGGTTTATCAGATCAGGTTGCCAGCATAACCGTTATTGATTTTGCTGATAGAATCATGTCGTCAATTTTAGGTAAACAAGAAGCAGATATTGTACAATCTCATATGGAAAAAAAATTTATTAAATTTAAGCTACAGACAGTTATAAATGAAGTTAGGAGTAAAAATGATACTGTTAATAGCGTTGTTCTTTCAAGTGGAGAGGTAATTGATTGTGATGTTTTAATCATCGCTGTTGGTGTACGTCCAAATATTGCGATTGCAAAAAAAGCTAATATAAAAACATTGAATGGTATAGTTGTGAATGAGTACATGCAAACATCAATGGAAAATATTTATGCAGCTGGAGATTGCGTTGAATATTCTGATTTTTTTTCTGGTGAAAATAAAGTTTTTGCTTTATGGCCTAATGCATCAAATCAAGGTGAGGTAGCTGGCATTAATATGTCAAATAATAATACGAAATCTTTTGGTGGCGTTTTTTCGATGAATTCGATTTCATTTTTTGGATTACATCTTATTTCTGCTGGTATTATAAATGATTATAAATTTAATAGCAGTATTTTTGTAAATTCAGCAAGAAATAGATTACGTAAACTAAATATTTTTAATGATAATTTAATAGGTTTTATTCTTATTAACGACGATCAAAGAGCTGGCATATATACATCTCTTATTAATGATAAAACAAAGATTTCAACTCTTGCATATGATATAACATCAAATGATATTGGTTTTAATGTGTATTCAAAAAGTGAAAGAATAAGTAAAATGTTTAATTTTGAATGAAAAAAAAATAATTAGTTTGTATAATGTATGTTTGTTTTGTGTCTAATTGATATATTTTAATAGGGTTATAAAAAATTATGAAAACTATAAATGCTTCAAATCTTTATTATCGCGATTTAAATAATTTAATAGACGAGTCTATTATAAGTGATAATGAAATAATTATTGAAAATGTTCTTGGTCAAAGATATATAGGTAGAGGATTACTGAATAATGTTAAATTAAAAATTTATGGTACACCTGGCAATGATATGGCAGTATATATGGATGGAGCAGAAATTGAGGTATTTGGGAACGGTCAAGATGCAATTGGAAACACTATGAATTGCGGTAAGATAATAATTCATGGTAGTTGTGGTGATACGCTTGGATATGCCATGAGAGGCGGAGAAATTTATATTGAGAAGAATGTTGGTTATAGGGTTGGAATTCATATGAAAGAGTATAAAGAAATGAAGCCTATTATTGTTGTAGGCGGAAAGGCCGGTGATTTTTTAGGAGAATATATGGCCGGTGGAGTTATAATTTTGCTTGGTCTTGGATTGAAAGATAATGAAGATGTAGTTGGAAGATTTTGTGGAACCGGTATGCATAATGGCGTTATTTATTTAAATGGTAATCCTGATAATTATAAATTTGGTAAAGAGGTTTTAAGAATTGATCTTGCAAATGAGGATATTTTATTTTTAAAAAAACATATTTGTATTTACAAAAAAATTTTTAATAAACAATTAGATAATTTAAAAATAGAATCATTTTCTAAATACGTTGCGATTAATAAAAATCCTTATTCAAATATGTATTGTACCTATTAATTATATATAATATGCAAAATAAGGTTTATAAATTAATGTATTTGTTTGTATAAACGATTTGTTTTGTGTAGAGATTTTTTTTGTATTATTATTTTTTTTTAATAACTTGTAAACTATATTTTACCTTATATTGTATTTGGCGAAAAAAAAATAAAAAAATAAAGAGATGTTGATGATTATGAATACATCAAAAAATTTAGTATTAAATGGAAAGTATAAAAAAGCGTATTTAGAACTTTCAAATGGAATGAAATTTGAAGGCAATTCCATTGGTGCTGATGTTAATGTAAGTGGTGAAATGGTATTTAACACTGGAATGCTGGGATATAGCGAGGCTATGACAGATCCATCATATTTAGGTCAAATACTTGTTTTTAGTTTTTGTATTATCGGTAATTACGGAATTCCTACATATAAGAAAGAAAATTTTTTTATGTCTATGGGCCATGAAAGCTCATCTATAAAAACGCAGGGAATTATAGTTTCTGATATATATGATAGTTGCTATCATCATGATGGTGGAATTTCACTTGAAAATTGGATGAAAAGCCAAAATGTTCCAGGAATAGCCAATATTGACACAAGATATTTGGTCCAAATTATAAGAGAAGATGGCAATCTTTTTGGTAGAATTTCATCTGAAAATGCAAATCATCAAAATATAGATAAATTTGAGTTTTTAAGAAATTTTGACAGTGACGATTATGTTGATCCATCTAAACACAATTTAATGCCTTCTGTATCAACAAAAAAAAAAATTGTTATTGGTGATGGATTAAAAAAAATTGCTGTTATAGATTGTGGAATAAAGTGGAATATTATAAGAATGCTAGTTGATAAAAAATGTACGATTGAGCTTCTTCCGTGGGACAGTGATTTTTCCAAAGTACAATGTGATGGCTGGGTTATAAGCAATGGCCCTGGAGATCCAGGGAATACCGATGATTTGGTTTATAGAATAAAAAAAAATGTCTTGGTTTCAAACAAACCTATTTTAGGTATATGCCTTGGACATCAATTATTATCTTTGGCATCTGGAGCAAAAACAAAAAGATTAAATCATGGCCATAGAAGCCATAATCAACCAGTTTTTTCTATTCCAGAAAAAAAGGCATATATGACTAGCCAAAATCATAGATATGCTGTTGAAAAAAAAACTATACAGTCTGATTGGGAACTATGGTTTGAAAATGCTAATGATGACTCTGTTGAAGGTATAAAACATAAAACAAAACCATTTATGTCGGTACAGTTTCATCCTGAAGCGTCTAGTGGCCCGAATGATACATCATGGATAATAGATAAGTTTGTTGATCTGTTGTGAATCATCTGTTATAATGTGATTTAAATGTAGCAGATGATTTGTTTCTAATTTTTTGATATTATAGGAGAAAAAAATGGCGCAATCTAATGAAGATGGTTTGCAAAGGAACTTAAGCAAGAGACATGTTCAGCTTATAGCAATAGGTGGAGCTATTGGTGTTGGGTTATTTCTTGCATCCGGGAATGCTATTGCTTCTGCAGGTCCATCATTATTGTTATCGTACCTATTAGGTGGGTTTTTCATTTATTTTGTTATGAGGGCATTAGGTGAAATTGCTGTTGAATATCCGATATCTGGCTCATTTAGTGCTTATGCTCATAAATTTATAAGTCCATGTGCTGGGTTTGTTGTTGGTTGGACATTTTGGTTATTATGGGTTGTAAGTTGCATGATACAAGTTACAGCAATTGGAATATATTGCAATTTTTGGTGGCCGGATCTTCCGAGGTGGATACCAGCACTTGTTGCTTTAATATGTATAACATCATCAAATCTTTTAAATGTAAAAAGTTTTGGAGAGATTGCATTTTGGTCATCAATTATAAAAGTTATAACAATTGTACTTATAATAGTTTCTGGAATTATAATTTTAATAACTGGTTTCAAAAGCAACGGATACAATCCTGGCATATCAAATTTATTTAAATATGGTTTTTTTGCTGATGGATTTAAAGGTGTCTTTTCTGCTTTAACAATGGTTACGTTTGCTTTTATAGGAGTTGAGTTCATAGGTATAACAGCTGGAGAAACTGAAAATCCAGAAAAAAATATTCCATCGGTAATTAATAGTGTTTTATTAATAACTTTATTACTTTATGTTGGGACACTTTTTATAGTTATGTGTATATATCCATGGAGAGAACTTTCGCTTGGTGGAGGAGTTGAAAAAAGTCCTTTTGTTTTGACGTTTTCTGGATTGGGAATAAAACAAGCTGCAGCGATAATAAATTTTGTTATAATTACTGCATCACTCTCAACTGCAAATAGCGGCATGTTTAGTAATGGTAGAATGCTTCACAGTTTAGCATTACAGAAGCATGCTCCAAAATTTTTAGCAAAAGTTAATTCAAAAAAAATACCGTCAAACGCTGTTATTGCTTCTTTTGTTTTTTGTTTGCTTGGCGTGATATTAAATATAATAGTTCCAGAAAATGTATTTATGATGTTGTTAAGTATTACGACTTTTCTTGGGCTTTTTATATGGGGAGCAATAATGGTAGTACATATATGCTCCAGACGTGGTAAAACAGCAAATGATGTAACAAAGTTGAAATATCCAATGTTGTTTTATCCTTATTCTAGCTATATTGTTCTTTTTGCTTTATTGCTTGTATCAGTTATGCTTTTTGTTAAAAAAGAAACACGTACAACATTCATAATTGGTCCTATATGGTTAATTTTTATTTATTGTGTTTATAAATTTTTTCTTAAAAAAAAAGAAATAAAAGCTGATTTAAAAAGATAATTTTTTAATAAAAACTTAATCATTAAATGGATAAAAAATCAAATGAATGTTAGAGAAAAGATATGCCAATTTTAGATTTTCTTTTGCCAAAAAATATGAGAAAACAAAAGGTTATTCTTTTGGGGTCTGGAGCTTTGTCTATAGGGCAAGCTGGTGAGTTTGATTATTCAGGCTCACAAGCTGTTAAAGCTTTAGAGGAAGAAAATATTGAAGTCATTATCATTAATCCTAATATTGCTTCTGTTCAAACAAATAAAGGCCAAAATAGAAAAATTTATTTATATCCGATTACAACTTTTTGGGTAGAAAAAGTTATAAAAATTGAAAATCCTGTAGCGATTATTTCAAGTTTTGGTGGACAAACATCCTTAAATTGTGTAATAGAACTTGCAAAAAATGGAATTTTAGATAAATATGGCGTAAGAGTTCTTGGAACTCAAATTGATTCTCTTGAAATATCTGAGGATAGAGAGCTTTTTTCAAAAAGAATGAAATCAATAGGTGCACCAACAGCTGAAAGTTGTGCTGTTTTTAGTGTTGATGAAGCTATAGCAATCGCAGAAAAAATTGGATATCCAGTTATAACAAGATCAGCATTTGCACTTGGTGGACTTGGAAGTGGTCTTGCAAAAAATGAAAATGAACTAAAAAAACTTACGCAATCTGCGCTCATGAATTCGTACCAGATTTTAATTGAAAAATCTCTACATGGCTGGAAAGAAATAGAGTATGAAGTTATGCGTGATAAAACTGGTAATACAGTAACAATATGTAATATGGAAAATTTTGATCCTATGGGAATACATACTGGCGATTCTATAGTTATAGCTCCTTGTCAAACAATAAATAATATTGAAAATAATATGTTAAGAGATATGGCTATTAAAATTGTTCAGAATTTAGGGGTTGTTGGCGAATGTAATGTACAATATGCTTTAAATCCAAAGAATTATAATTTTTATGTTATTGAAATTAATGCTAGATTATCACGTTCAAGTGCATTAGCAAGTAAGGCGACTGGGTATTCAATTGCATATATAGCAGCAAAAATAGTCATAGGATTTGATTTATTAGAATTAAAAAATCCTGTTACAGGAACAACATCTGCATTTTATGAACCGTCTCTTGATTATGTTACATTAAAAGTTCCACGTTGGGATTTGAATAAATTTGATGGTGTATCTAAAAAACTTGGTACGCAAATGAAATCTGTTGGTGAAGTTATGGCTATAGGAAGAAACTTTTGTGAAGTTGTACAAAAAGCCTTAAGAATGGTTAATGAAAATGACGATGGTATAACAACTAATATTTTTAAAAATGCGACAGATGAAGTGCTTGAAAATGAACTACTGTTTCCAACAAATTTGAGAATTTTTGCAATTTACGAAATATTTAAAAGAGGTAAAACGCTATGCTATGTATATGATAAAACAAAAATAGATTATTGGTTTTTATCACATATATTGTATATTGCAAATGTAGAAATAGAATTGTTTAATTTTTTTAAGTTAAAATTAAAAAAGGATAATATTACAACAAATGAGATATATGATTATTATAGTTTAATTACGAAAGATGAACTCAAGCGTTTAAAATCAATAGGATTTTCTGATTTCCAACTTACAAGAATATGTCTTTCTGCGCGTTTAAATAGTAACGTAAAATTAACAATAAATGAAATAAGAAGCTTATCATTTGGCATAAGGGAATTGAGAAAAAAAATAGGAGTTTTACCAGTTGTAAAACAAATAGATACAACTTCATCGGAATATCCAACGAGATCGAATTACTTGTATCTTACGTACAATGGTATCCATAACGATGATATATCAATAAAAAAAAAAGAAAAAAGTATTATAACTTTAGGCAGTGGAAGTTATCGTATAGGTAGTAGCCTGGAATTTGATTGGTGCTCTGTTATGGCTAGTGGCTATTTTAAGAATAAAAGAAAAAATGATAGCGTGGTAATTAATTGCAATCCGGAAACAGTATCAACGGATTACAGTGCATCTGATAGACTTTATTTTGAAGAATTGTCATTTGAAAGAGTTTTAGATATTGTTGACTTTGAAAATCCTAAAGGTGTGATCGCATGTATGGGAGGTCAAAATCCAAACAATCTAATTCAACCGTTAAGCGAAGCAAATGTAAAAATCTTGGGTCATAGTCGAGAAAGCGTTGATAAAGCGGAGGATAGAGAAAAATTTTCTGCTATGCTTGATGAAATTGGAATAGATCAGCCTGAGTGGATTTCGGCTGTATCAATAGAAGATATAGAAAAATTTATAAAAAAAGTTGGATTCCCTGTATTAATTCGTCCGAGTTTTGTCCTTTCTGGTACACTTATGAATGTTGCTAATGATCAAAAAAGTTTAAGTTATTATTTATCTCTTACTAAAGACATTTCAATTGATTTTCCAGTTGTTATTTCGAAATTCATACTTGATGCAAAAGAAATAGAATGTGACGGTATTGCAGAAAATGGAAATGTTATAATTTCGTTAATAAGTGAGCATATTGAAAATGCCGGTGTACATAGCGGAGATGCTACAATGGTATTCCCTGCACAAAAAATATATGTACACACAATAAATATTATAAGAGATATAGTGAGAAAGATAATAAAAAATCTTAATTTAAATGGGCCTTTTAATATTCAATTTATAGCTAAAAACAATGAGGTTAAAGTTATAGAATGTAATGCAAGGGCATCAAGATCATTTCCGTTTATTTCTAAAGTTTCTGGTATAAATCTCGCGGAATTAGCATGTAAAGTAATGAATAATGAGAAAATAAAAAAAATTTTGATAGATGAAAGTGAAATACCCTATGTAGGTGTTAAGGCTTCTATGTTTAGTTTCCAAAGATTGGATGGCGCTGATCCAGTTGTTGGTGTTGAAATGTCATCGACTGGCGAAGTTGGCTGCTTAGGGAAAAAGTTTAGCCATGCGTTTCTTCTTTCTATGGAATCAACTAGAATAAAAAGACCAAAAAGTGGAATTTTATTGAGCACTGGAAGAGAAAGGGATAAAGTTAAATTTATGGAAGTAGTTGAGAATCTTTATAAACTATCTGTTCCAATTTATGCAACTAAAGGATCTGCAAAATATTTAAAAAATAAAGGATACAATGTTAATGTTGTACACTGGAACAAAACGCCACGTGCAGTTGATGTTATAACAGAAAAAAAAGTTGATTTTGTGATAAATATAAATAAAAATTTAAGTGTTGATGAATTGCATAATAATTCCGAAATAAGAAAAATAGCCGTTAAATCTGGATGTTCCATTTTGACAAACCTTGAAAAAGCTATTGCTTATTTAAAAGCGTGTGATTCGTATGAAGAATTACAAAAAATAGAAAATTGTATTAATTTATAATTTTTTAATTCAGATCAATTTAATAATTAATTGTAAAAATATTTCGTAAGTTCAACTTATATGTAATTTTCTACGATTCTACAAGAATTTATAAAATTTCTCTTTTGTTTATATATGAAAAAGAGGTTATGTTGTTATGTGTGGAATAATTGGTATCGAAAATAATGATAATGCTTTTATTTTATCTTTAGCTGGGCTTGTCGCGTTGCAACATAGAGGCGAAGAATCAGTTGGTGTTACATTAAGCGGAAAAAATGGTATGGAGACCTTTAGGTATATGGGTCTTGTTTCTAAAATTTTTAATGATGAATGTCTATTAAAAAAATCACAAGCAACTGCTGCTATAGGTCATGTTAGATATACAACTTCATCTAAAAGTTCTTTAGCTAATGCACAGCCATTTCAAATGAGCTGTATTCATGGCGATATTTCAGTGGCGCATAATGGAAATATTACAAATTTTTATAAAATCAAAAAAATACTTTTGAAAAAAGGAGCGATTTTTAATCATACATCAGACACAGAAATATTATTACACCTCATAGCAATGTCGAATGGTAACTTAGAAGATATAATTGCACATTCTGCAAACAAACTTGATGGAGCTTTTTCATTTGTAATACTTAAAGGCAAAACACTCATAGGCGTAAGAGATATGAATGGATTTAGACCATTGGTTTTAGGAAAACTTGGCCATTCTTATATATTGTCTTCAGAAACAACAGCTATTGAAGTTATGGGTGGTAAGTATATAAGAGATATAAAACCTGGAGAAATTATTATAATAGAAAATGGTAAGATAAAAAAATCTTTTATATATAGACATGGTTGCAAAAAACAAAATACATGTATTTTTGAACAAGTTTATTTTTCAAGGCCAGACAGTATAATGTTCAAACATACAGTGAAAGAAGCTAGGATAAAAATGGGAGAATACCTTGCACTACAAATGAGTTGTATAAAAGCTGATATTGTAATGCCTGTACCTGATACTGGATATTATGCTGCGATTGGATTTTCTAAAGTTTCAAATATATTTTTTGAAAATGGTCTAGTAAGAAATTATTATGTTGGAAGGTCATTTATAAAACCAATTCAAAATTTGAGAGATTTGATTGCAAAATTTAAACTCAGGCCAATAAAAGATGTTATAAACAATAAAGAAATAATACTTATCGATGATTCAATGGTAAGAGGAACAACATCAAAAATATTAGTTGATATTTTAAAAAGTGCAGGAGCAAAAAAGATACATTTTGCGTTGTCGTGCCCACCAATAATTAATTCATGCTATTATGGCATTGATACACCAAATAAAAATAAATTAATAGCTGCAAATAACTCAATAAAAAATATAAAAAAATATTTAAACATTAATAGTTTAACTTTTTTAACATTGGAAAATCTTATTAAAGCATGTTCGTTTGATTATAAAAAAAATATTTGGAATGACAATGATTTTTGTACAGCATGTTTTACCGGTAAATATCCAACAAAAATATATAATGATATAAAAAAAAATAATGAAAGAGAAATATAGTATGGGAAAATATATTTTCATTACAGGTGGAGTTGTTAGTTCGTTAGGAAAAGGTATTTCAGGTGCAAGCATAGGGAAGCTTTTGCAATTACACGGTATTACTGTTACAATGATAAAATTTGATCCATATATAAACGTAGATCCAGGAACAATGAACCCATATCAACATGGAGAGGTATTTGTGACTTCTGATGGGACAGAATCAGACTTGGATTTAGGCACTTATGAGCGATTTTTGTGTATTAATACAAGTAGATCAAACACAAATACAGCTGGCGATATATATCAGACGGTAATTAACAAAGAAAGAAAAGGTGATTATAATGGAAATACAGTTCAAGTTATACCACATATTACTGATGAAATAAAGAAACGTTTTAGAATTTTAGAAAATAATTTTGATGTTTCTATAATTGAAATTGGAGGAACAATTGGTGATATTGAAAGCCTTCCGTTTGCTGAGGCTGTGAGACAATTTCAACTTGAGAATAAAAATGAAGATGTTTTTAGTATACATGTTACATTTATTCCATATATTAATGGTGCAAATGAATTAAAAACTAAGCCAACGCAACATTCAGTTAATAAATTAAGAGAAATAGGAATTTCACCAAATATGATAATATGTAGAACTGAACATAAATTGAATGTTTCTATAAAAAAAAAGATATCACTTTTTTGCAATGTTGATGAAAATTATGTAATTGAAGCACATGATAGCCCGTGCATTTATTTTATTCCTGAGTACTTTCATAAACAAAACGTTGATTCATTTATAATGGAAAAACTTAATATAAAGTCTATTAAAAAATTTGATAAAAAATGGTTCAGTGATATAAAATTATTTAGTAGATTTAATAAAAAGATTGATATTGCGATTATTGGAAAGTACACAACATCTAGAGACGCCTACAAGTCTATTGATGAATCATTGAATATCGCAGCTGCTAGATTAAACACAAAAGTTCATATACAGTATATTAGCACTGATGATTATAATTTGATTAAAAAATTAAAAAAATGTAATGCTATTATTGTACCAGGTGGGTTTGGCAATAGAGGTATAGAAAGTAAAATAAGATCGGTAACATACGCAAGAGAAAATAAAATTCCTTTTCTTGGAATATGCTTAGGTATGCATTGCAGTGTTATAGAAGTTTCAAGAAATTTGGCAAAACTTGAAAATGCAAATTCAACAGAATTCGATAATAATACTAAATATCCAGTTATAAAAATTCTTGATGAACAAAAAAAAATTAAACATCTTGGCGGAACAATGAGGCTTGGAAGTTATAAGTCAAAAGTAAAAAAAAATACTCTAGCATATAAATTATATAATAATACAGAAATTAATGAAATACATAGACATAGATATGAAATGAATCCAGAATTTATAGATATATTAGAAAAAGTTGGATTATTTGTTAGCGCGTATCACAAAGAAATACTTCCAGAGATAGTCGAAATGAAGGATCATCCGTTTTTTATTGGTGTACAATATCATCCAGAATTTACTTCAAATTTAACAAAAGTCAATCCAATTTTTTATGGACTTATTAAAGCAGCCTTAAAAACTTTAAGATAATTCAAAAATTAAATTTTGTTATTTCATTTGTAATTATTTTTATTTTTAAATTAGCTTCAAAAGATGTTTTTTACAAAACAAGTTGAGAATATATACGTATGTATATATTCTAATTTTTATATATTACTCGATTTTGATATAATAAAATGATCTACAATATGAAATGTAAGACAGTAATTTGTCTGTTGATAAAACAAGATATTTTCTATTTTTTAAATATATATATTCTATGAACACATAAATAATTAGCAACTGATTTATTTATACGGTATTTATTAAGCATGAAAAGGATTAATTTTAAATATATTATATGACAAAGTATATAAATAAAATTGTTTTTATAAATTATTTACGTTGTCCAACATTGGGCTGGATGACAAAAATGAATATGATTCATAAAGAAAATAGCATTAGTAATAAATTTTTTAATTTTGAAATAAAAATTATTCGTAAAATTTCGCAAAATTTTTTTTTACGTGGAGCAAATAGACAAAAGTCAAATATTGATGTAATTTGCGATGCTTCTTTTATCGTAGATAATTGTTACGCAAAAATTGATATACTTAAAAAATCTATTGATAATGGATTTGATTTATTAGAAGTTAAATCTAGTATTAAGCATAAAATTAAACACATAGATGACCTATCTTTTAATGCTATGGTCTTGCGTAAATTTGGAATAAATATACGGAAATGTATTATTGTTTATTTATCAAATAAATATCGTTTAGGCATGAATGTATCAAGTTTTTTTAGAGTATTAGATTGTACAAGTAAAGTTGAATCTAGAAGTTTTGAATTCTTGAATATTTTAAATGAAATTTCTGAGGCATTAAAATTTAAAAGTATGCCAAAACCTTATTTAAAAAAAGAATGTAAAAATTGTTTTATGTTTAGCAATTGTGTAGGTGAAAATAAAAAAAACCATATATTTAACTTGCCAAATCTTTCAAATATTTTAATAAGTGATTTAATAAACCTTGGAATTGATACAATTCATGATATTCCATCTGATTTTAAATTAACTAAATTCCAAAAAATTATTAAAAATTGCGTTTTGTCAGATATGAATTATGTCTCAAAAAATTTAAAAATATGTATTAATAGCATAAAGGAGCCATTTTATTATTTGGATTTTGAATCTCTTAGTACGGCTATACCTTTGTATATGAATATTGGTCCAAATGAACAAATTATAACACAATTCTCAATATATAAAACTGATATAAATGGGAATATTTTACATCATTACGAATATATTGCAGATCATAAAAAATATTGTATGCGTAATATTGTTGAAAAATTCATTATGCATCTTTTAGATACTGACGGAAGTATAATGACGTATTCGAGTTTCGAGCGTAATATTATTTTAAAACTTATATATATATTTCCTGATTTATTTGAAAAACTTAATAAAATAATTGCAAGAATAGTTGATTTAGAACTAATCATTAAAGAAAATTATTATGATGTAAATTTTCATGGTCGTTTATCAATAAAAAAAATTATTTCAGTAATAGCTCCTAAGTTAAATTATTTGCATTTGAAAATTAAGAATGGTCGAGACGCTATGGCAACCTTTGCATTTATGGCAATAGGATTATATGATAATGAAAAAATAAAACAAATAAAGAGCGATTTGTTAAAATATTGTGCAATGGATACATTAGCCATGATACATATACATCAATTTCTTATAAATATTTGTAACGAATAATAGCTATTTCATTCATGTATTTTTCAGTTTATTATATGAGTCAATGTTCTAGCAAATCGATTGTTGATATAAATAGTAGTTTTATTTTATTGTTTTTATAACTAGGAGGTACAATGGCAAAGAGCGAAAAACTTGAAGCATTAAATTTAGTTCTTTCGCAAATTGAAAAAGACTTTGGCAAAGAGGCAATTATGAGGTTAGGCGATAAACGTTTAAAAGAAAAAATTGATGTAATATCAACAGGTGCATTGCCTCTTGATTTAGCCATAGGAATTGGCGGAATTCCACGTGGAAGAATAATTGAAATTTATGGGCCAGAAGCTTCTGGAAAGTCAACGTTAGCATTGTGTACAGTGGCTGAAGCACAAAAGAACGGTGGAATTGCAGCATATATTGATGCTGAACATGCGATGGATCCTGAATATGCTAAAAAATTAGGAGTGAATATAGATGATCTTTTAATATCTCAGCCAGATTCAGGAGAACAAGGGTTGGAAATTACAGATAAGCTTATACGTTCAGGTGCAATTGATATTATAATCATAGATTCTGTTGCAGCCCTTGTTCCAAGAGCTGAGATTGAAGGCGAAATTGGTGAATCATTTTTAGGTCTTCAGGCGAGACTCATGAGTCAAGCGCTAAGAAAACTTACAACAAATATTTCTAAATCAGGTACTTCTGTGATATTCATAAATCAATTGAGACAAAAGATAGGCGTGATATGGGGTAGCCCAGAAGTAACCCCAGGTGGATTAGCTCTTAAATTTTATTCTTCTGTTAGACTAGATATAAGAAGAATAGAGTCCATTAAAAAGGGAGAAGAAATTTTGGGGAATAAGGTTAGAGTTAAAGTTGTGAAAAATAAGGTTGCTGCACCATTTAAACAGGCAGAATTTGCAATAATTTTTGGGCAAGGTATTGATAAAATTGGCTATTTGATAGATATGGGTGTCAATTGCGAAATAATAGAAAAATCAGGTGCATTTTTTAATTACGAAAACAAAAAAATTGGCCATGGTAGAGATAATACAAAAAAATATTTATCTGAAAATTTAACAATTGCTAATGAAATAGAAAAAAAAATAAGAGAAAAAATTTTTATTGAAGTTGGCAAAGAGGTAATTGAAAAAACATAGATTAAAAATATTAACGATGGGATCATGATAATAATGAATATAAATACAATAAAATGTTAATAATTAAATAAATTGTATTGTAAAGGATATGCAGATTTATGTTAGCTGAAAATAATTATTTTTTTACATCTGAATCTGTTACCGAGGGACATCCTGATAAAGTGTGCGACATAATTTCAGATAGTATTTTAGACGAAATTTTAAAACAAGATACAAATGCAAGGGTTGCATGTGAAACATTTATATCAAGGGGATTAATTGTTATAGGTGGAGAAATTACAACTGTTGCAAAAATCAATACAAAAGATATTGTAAAAGAAACTATTAAAAAAATAGGATATAATGATATGTCTTTTGGATTTAATTATAACACGTGTGCAATAATAGATACAATAAACACGCAGTCACCGGATATTTCTTCTGGCGTTGATATCGGAGGTGCTGGTGACCAGGGGTTAATGATAGGGTTTGCTTGCAGCGAAACTCCTGAGTTTATGCCATTGCCAATAGTTTTAGCACATAAACTTGCGATGGAACTTTCTAATGTAAGAAAAAAAAATATTTTGCCATATTTATGTCCAGATGGAAAAACGCAAATAACTATTGAATATATAAATTGTATACCACAAAGAATAGATACTGTCGTTTTGTCAACACAACATACAGAAAAAATTTTGGATAAAACAGGGAAATATATAACAGATGAATCTAAAAAAGAAATTTTTGACAACATAATTAAACCTACACTTGAAAATTTTATTGATAAAAATACAAAAATATATGTAAATCCTACAGGTAGATTTTTGCTTGGTGGACCAGCTGCAGATACAGGTTTGACTGGTAGAAAAATAATAGTTGACACTTATGGCGGTATGGTGGCCCATGGTGGTGGTGCTTTTTCTGGTAAAGACTCAACAAAAGTTGATAGGAGCGCATCTTATATGGCGAGACACATTGCAAAAAATATAGTTGCATCTGGATTTGCAAACAAATGTACTGTACAACTTGCTTATGCAATTGGAGTTGCTGAACCAATATCCGTAATGATTGATACACATAATTCTGGGAAAGTTCAAGATACATTATTAGAGTCTGCAGTTAGAAAGATATTTCCTCTTACACCAAAAGGCATTACAAATTATCTACAACTTCGTAAGCCAATTTTTTCTAAAACAGCTGCATATGGTCATTTTGGTAGAAATGAAAATGATTTTACTTGGGAGAGAATAGATAAAATTGATGAATTGAAATATGAGATAAAATGATAAGACGTTTGTAATTCCATATGACTAATATATAGATATATGTTACTATGTAATAGTTGTTTGGTGATTTTATAGAAAAAAGCAATTTAACTAAACGTTAACGATGTATTTGATAGTTATGTCATAATGTGTATGTGTAAATGTTAGTTTGTTTTAATTTTTGTTATTAATATTATTAATTTGTTTTTTGTAATAGCGACGTAAGAGCATTAAATAATTGACAAAAATCACAAAATTGTACAAATGAATAATGTATAAAAAACGAAATGGAAATAATTAGAAAAAATATAGAGATTATAAAGAATAATATTATTAATTTTGCTAATAATGATGAAATTGAATTTGTAGCTGTTACTAAAACATTTAATAAAGAGATTGTTTTAGAAGTATTAAAGTGTGGAATAAAACATATAGGTGAAAATAGAATACAAGAAGCATTGCCGAAGTTTGAGCAACTTGGTTCTGATTTAAACGGGATCAAAAAACATTTTATTGGACATTTACAATCCAATAAAGTAAAAAAGGTTGTAAAAAATTTTGACTTAATACAATCTTTAGATACAATAAAACTTGCAAATACAATAAATAATTATGCAAAAAAAATTAATAAATTGCAAGATTGTCTTATTGAAATAAAGGTTTCACCTAAAATTTTAAGAACCGGTGTTGAACTATATGAAATAAATGATTTTTATGAAAAATGTTTATCAATTTCCAATATCGTAATAAGAGGTCTTATGGTTATAGCCCCTTATAGTAACGATTTTAAAGATTCTAGATATTACTTTAGATTAGTATATAAATTATTTAAGAATATTAAGAAAATTTACAATAATTCTAAATTCAGTATTTTGTCCATGGGAATGTCAAATGATTATATGATTGCGATTGAAGAAGGTGCAAATATGATAAGAATAGGATCAGCTATATATTCTACTCAAGGTAAACGTTTTGATGTAATAAATAAAAATGCATATTAATATGTTATGTATTTTATTATCGTATTGCGACGTTTTTTATATGTTTTCTTAATTATGAAATTATTTTATTGTCTGTTATATTGCGCATAAAGAATAATATAGATTGACGTGTAGTTTAATGCTTATATGACAATATGGGAGAACTTATGATTATTAAGGTAAGAGTAATACCCAATTCAAAAAGAAATGAGGTCGTTAGTAGAATTGGCTCTATTTTAAGAGTAAAAGTTGTATCTCCTGCTGTAGAAGGTAAGGCAAATGAAGAATTATGTAATTTCTTATCAGATTTTTTTGACGTAAAAAGGTCAATGATTTTTTTAAGAAAGGGTGGAAAGGGTAGGGAAAAAACTATTGAAATAACTGGGGATTCAGAACAAAAGTTTAATGAAATTTTAGATACAATTCCATAATGATTATTAATTTATTTTTTTACAGGTGTTAATTTGATTATGAAGGATTTTTAGAAAATGAACGAAGAAAAAAATTATTCGAAAACAATAAATTTACCAAAAACAAATTTTAAAATGAAAGCAAATTTGACGATTAACGAACAGTCAATTATTGATGAATGGGAAAATAAAAATATTTATTATAAAATTTGCAAAAAAAATAAACATAAGAAAAAATTTATTTTGCATGATGGTCCACCATATGCAAATGCACACATACATATAGGAACTGCACTTAATAAAGTATTAAAAGATTTTATCATTAAATATCGTTCTATGTCTGGCTATTTTGTACCTTTTATTCCTGGATGGGACTGCCATGGGCTTCCAATTGAACAACTTGTTTTAAAAGAAATGAAAATTCATAAGAACGAGATTAAAAAAGTTGATTTTAGAAAATTTGCTGCAAATTTTGCAAAAAAATTTATCGAAATACAAAAATATGAATTTAAGAGATTAGGAATTATTGCTGATTGGAATAATCCATATTTAACTCTTGATTATAAATACGAATCATCTGTTATAAACGTTTTTAATGATTTGCTGAAAAATGGATTTATATATAGAAAAAAAAAACCTGTTTATTGGTGTTTGACGTGTGAAACAGCAATGGCAGAAGCAGAGGTAGAATATGAAAATTTTATTTCTGATTCTATTTTTATAAAATTCAAAATTATATTTATCCCTGATTCGCTAAAATTAAAGAAACATATTTTGATGGATTTTTCGTTTTTAGTATGGACGACAACTCCTTGGACGATACCTTCAAATGTTGCCATTGCATTTAATAGAAAGTCCAAATATGTTGCTGTTATATATAAATTTAACAACGAAGATAAAAACGAAGAAAAGCTCATAATTGTTGAAAATTTAGTTGAAAAAATTATGGATAAAATAAAAGCTACTAGTTTTGATATTGTTATGTATATCAATGGAGACGATATCATTGGATTGAAGTGTAGAAATCCGCTATTTTTTAACAAACAATCTAAATGTGTTGTTGCAGATTTTGTTGACATAAAAGAAGGGACTGGTATAGTCCATATAGCTCCTGGACATGGATATGAAGATTACCAGGTAGGTGTAGAACATAATCTTGAAATTTTATCACCTGTTAATAGTAAAGGTTTTTATACAGAAGAGATTCCAGAGTTTTGCAATATACATATATTTGATGCAAATCAATTAATAATAAATAAATTAGAAGAAAAAAAAACAATTCTCGCAAAATTTAAAATAAATCATTCATATCCACATTGTTGGAGATGTAAAAAACCAATAATTTTTAGAGCAACACCTCAATGGTTTTTGTCTATGAAGAATAATGGGTTAATAAAAAAATTATTAAAATTATCTGAGAATGTTAATTGGATTCCAAAATATGGGAAAAACAGAATGGTTTCAATGATTAAAAATCGACCAGACTGGTGCCTAAGTAGACAGCGTTTTTGGGGAGTTCCAATTCCAGTGTTTTATTGCAAAAAATGTGGAGAGCCATTATTGAATTCTGATGTTATAGATAAAGTAGCTATTTTATTTGCTGATAAAGGCTCAAATTCGTGGTTCGAAATAAACGAAGATGATATGTTAAAAAAAATGAATTTAAAATGTAGTTTCTGTAATTCTATAAAGTTTAAAAAAGAGGATGATATATTTGATGTATGGTTCGATTCTGGGGTATCTTATGAAGCCGTACTACTAAATAAAAATTATGGTGATTTAGATTATCCCGCTGATTTGTATCTTGAAGGGAGTGATCAACATCGTGGATGGTTTCAGAGTTCAATGATACCATCTGTTGCTACTAGTGGCATAGCTCCATATAAAAATGTTTTGACACATGGATTCGTTGTTGATGGTGAGGGGAAAAAAATGTCAAAATCTGTTGGCAATGTTTTATCAAGTGATCAACTTGTGAATAAATATGGCGCAGATATTATTCGTTTTTGGATAGCGTCAAGTGATTATAAGGAAGATATAAAAATATCTGATAAAATAATAAGTAGACTAGTTGATATTTATAGAAAAATAAGAAATACAATAAGATTTTTATTAGGAAATATTATAGACATTGATATAAATAAAATGTTACCTTTCAAAGATATGAATGAAATAGACAAGTATGCCTTAAGTAATTTGCAAGAACTTGTTTCTAAAGTTACGCTTTCATACGAAAAATATGAATTTTACAAAGTTACATCGCTTATAAATAATTTTTGTACAGTTTTTTTGAGTGGATTTTATCTTGATGTTTCAAAAGATGTTCTTTATTGTGACAAAAAATACAGTAAAAATAGAGTAAGTGTTATGTCTGCGATGTATAAAATTTGTTCTAGTGTAATAAAACTTATATCTCCAATATTGTCATTTACTGCGGAAGAAGCATGGAAAGAAATTTGTAAATCGATATACGGAGAATGTATAGAATATAATTCTATTTTTTTTGAAGATTTTCCAATGCCGAATTATGGGCAAATTCTTGAAAATAAAACAATGGAAAAATGGAAAAAAATACTTGATGTTAGAAAAAGTGCGCTAATAATTTATGAAAAATTAAGAAAAAGTAAAATTATTAATTCGAATTTTGAAGCTTCATTAAATATTGTTTATGGGAATGAATATTTTGATGTGTTCAAAGATTCTGAGCTTATCAATATTGTACTTGGCACTTGTGATATAAGATGTTTTTTCTTAAATGGAGAAAAAAAATTTTCTATAGAAGCAACAATGTCAAAATTAAAGAAATGTTTAAGATGTTGGAGATATATTCCAGATGTTGAAAATAATCTATGCTTTAGATGTAGGGAGGTTTTATTAACTAAATGAAAAAGATAATACTTTTAAGTATGATTATTGTCATGATTGATCAATTGGCTAAGTTTTTTATTAATAAATTTGTTTGTTATGCTTCATCTATAAAAATTATTTCGTTTTTAAATTTTTTTAATATTACAAATATTCATAATTCAGGCGTTGTTTTTGGAATATTTAAAGAAAAAAATTTGCTGTTTTCTATTTTGATATTATTTCTTTTAACTATTATATTAATATTGTTTAGTAAAAATTTTTATAAGATAAACAAAATTCGAAGATATGCGTTTTGTTTTATGATTTCTGGAGGTACTGGGAATCTTATAGATAGATTTCTTTATGGTGGAATTATTGATTTTTTTGATTTTGGTATTTGTTATCTGAGGTGGCCATCTTTTAATGTTGCTGATATATGTATTTGCATTTCAATTATTCTTGTTTTTATTGATATTTTAAATCTTAATTCAAAAAGGGTATAATTGTTTAGAATATGTATCCAATACTTTTTAGTTTAAAAAATTTTAAAATACATACTTACGGTTTTTTTGTAGCTTTAGCATTTACAATTTCTTTTTTATATCTTTATTATTCGATAAAAAAAATAAAGAAAAAGATTATTTCATACGATGAGTTGTATCATATATTTGTTTATATTATGATTTCAGGAATTTTTTGTGCAAGATTATTTTTTATTATTCTAAATTTAGAATATTTCATTTTATATCCAATTGATGTTTTAAAAATATGGAACGGAGGGTTGGTTTATTATGGAGGTTTTGTTGGTTCGATAATATTCATATTTATATATACAAAATCAAAAAAAATAGATTTATTTAATCTTTGCGATATCTTTGCTCCATCACTAGCATTAGGACACGCGATAGGTAGGATTGGATGTTTTTTTGCCGGATGCTGTTACGGTAAAGCAACAAATCTTCCCTGGGCGATAACATTTACAAATGAGTATTCGCTAGCAATTAAACATGTATCTGTTCATCCAACTCAAATTTATGAATCTATTATAAATTTTTTATTATTTATAATTTTACATTTTTATTCAAATGGATATGGATACTTTGGTAACAATTCAATTGGCAGCGGCATGTCTGTTGCTATTTATTTGATAGTTTATGGTATTGCAAGGGTTGTTATTGAATTTTTCCGTGGTGATACTACTAAAATATATTGCACTTGTTTTTCCATTTCTCAAATAATATCATTTTTTTTATTTATTTTTGGTGTTTTAATAATATGGAAGAGAAAAATATATATAAAAAAATCAAGAAAGAGAGAATAGATCATTATCTATCATCAATATACACTGATTATTCTCGTTCATATTTCAAGAAAATTATAGATAAAAACGGAATTTTAGTAAATAATAAAATTGTTTTTTCAAGTTATAAACTTAAATATAATGATCTTATAACATTTAATTTTAATAAAAAAAAACCGTTATTTACATCGTTTATAAAACCTGAAAAAATAGAATTTGATATTATTCATGAAGATGACGATATTATTGCTATAGATAAACAATCTAATATTGTTGTTCACCCATCTTATGGGCATTGTTCTGGGACTTTATTGAATGCTGTAATTGGATATTTTAATGGTAGTTGCACACCATATCTCATTCATAGACTTGACAAAGATACATCTGGTGTGATTATTTTTGCAAAAAATGAAAAATCTAAAATTTATATTTCAAAACAATTTCAAAGTAGAACTGTAAAAAAAATATATTATGCTGCAGTCAACGGTGTAGTCAAAGAGAGTTTTGGAATTATAAAAGCCCCATTAGGAAGATCTCGTATAAATAGAAAAATTGTTACTGTTAATTGCTTTTCAAAAAAAATGGCTGTTACTAAATTTGAAACAATATTAAGAGAGAATAAGTATACGATATTAAAAGTAAGAATTATTACCGGTAGAACACATCAAATAAGAAGTCATATGAAATATATAAATCATCCAATTATAGGTGACCAGCAATATGGTGGTCCAAAAGTAATTGATGGAAAACGCTTTAATAGACAGATGTTGCACGCATATAGTATAAGCTTTGTACATCCAAAAACAATGAAAGTAATGAAGCTTATTTCTGAAATACCTGTTGATATGAGATGGATATTTAAAAATTATAATGGTTTTTTTTTATAAATTTTTATTTCACGAGGAAATATATTTGGTGTACTTTTATATTTTTTGAAAATCAAAATACAATAATCTAACTTTTGTTTTGGTAAATTGTAAAATATTGCTTGTTTAAACTTAGCTCCTAACAAATTTACCGCATTTTTTGTTGAATCAATTTCCTTTTTTAAACTTTCTTTTGATTTTTTTGTTTTATAAATAATAAAATATCCATTTATTTTTAATAATGGTATAGAGATCTCAAGATTATTCGAAAACTTACTTACAGCTCTTGATAAAACAAAATCATATTTTTGTCTATATTCTGAATCTTTACATACATCCTCAGCTCTTTTATTTAATATTTTTGTATTAGCAAGATTGAGTTTATTAACTGCATTTTCAATAAATTTACATTTTTTTGTTATTGATTCAATTAATGTTAGTTTAATAAATGGAAGAGAGATTTTCACAGGTATACCAGGCATCCCAGAGCCAGT
>JAIRSP010000076.1 GCA_031255375.1 Endomicrobium sp. | reverse complement strand
ATAGATATAATGGTTTGTGTTTTTTTTGTATAAATATATTTAATGGATTCTTTTAAATAATTTTTTATTTTAAATAATGAAAATGTTTTTTTATTAATATTTTTTATAGTTATATTTACCGTTGGCTTATTAGCGCTGTTACTACCATCATCATGTATTATGACTCCATCTTTGATTTCTATTTTTCTTATATCATCAGTGATTATACTGTTTTCATGCGTAACCATTATTATTGTTGTGCCAAGTTTGTTTATTTTTTTAAATATATTAACTACACCTTTTGCTGTTTCTTTATCTAAATTTCCAGTTGGCTCATCTGCCAGTATTATTAATGGGTTATTTGATATAGCCCTAGCAATAGCAACTCTTTGCTGTTGACCACCAGATATTTCGTTTGGTTTATGATTTAAATATTTTGATATATCCAAGCTATTATTTAAAAATAATTTTAAATTTTCTTTATATTCTATTTTTTTTTCATCATTATTTTTGTTTGTGGACTATATTAGTGGTAGATTGATGTTTTCAAGAACAGTAAAATTATTTAAAAGATTAAAATTTTGGAATATAAATCCTAAATAGTCATTTCTTAATACTGCAAAATTGTCATCTGAACACGTTGATGTATCGATTCCAAAGAGTTTATAAGATCCTGTGTATGATTTATTTAATAGGCCTAAAATATTTAATAGACTTGTTTTTCCACTTCCCGACGTGCCTATTATAGCAACAAATTCACCATATATAATTTTTAGATTAATATTATGTAATATGTTGGTCTTGATGTTGTTAAGCAAATATGTTTTATTAACATTACAAAGTTCTATTATTGCATTATTCATTTATTTTTTTTGGAATCACAACTACGTCATTTTTGTTTAATCCAGATAAGATTTCAGTATATACCCCATTTGTCATTCCTGTTTTTATTCTTTTTTCATAGAATTTAGAACCGTTTCTTGATAGTATATTTACTGTTTTTACTCCCTTGTTTTCATTAATAAAATTATTTCTTATGGAAAGTGCATTTTTTTTATGTTTAATCAAAATTTTAACAATAACAGTCATGCCAGGGTTTATTATTTTTGATTTATTTTCCAATTTTATTTTTATAGGATACACGTTTATACCGTATTTATTTATACATGTATATGGTATATATTCAATAATTCCTTTAATTTTTTCATTTTGATATGCTTCTGGAAAAACAGAAACATTGTTTCCAATTTTCAAATATTTTATATCAATTTCATCTATATCAACTATTGCTATTAATTCGTCAGCAATTGTCAGTATTTCATTATTTGGCGGTGTTTTATTGATTGATTGGTATACGTTATTTAACGAGATGACAATTCCATCGATTGGCGATATCATTTTCATAGGATTAATAATATTTTTTTTTATGTTATTATTTTTAGAGTTTAGAAGAATATCAGATATTATTGCTGCTTCATTTGATATTATTGATGCTAATGGTTGTCCTTTTTTGATTTTATCACCTTCTTTAACAAAAAAATTATCAATTCTCCCATTAAACTGAGAAACAATTTTTATCTCATTTCTTGGTGTTATAAATCCAATTTCTTCGATATAATCTTCTAAATTTTTAATTTCAGGTGCAGATTTTTCTATTATAACATTTTTTGTTTGTGGTTTTATTAATTTTATAAAATACGATACTATTAAGATTATGATGGTGCAGCATATTAATAAATATGTTTTTTTATTTGTTTTCATTGTAATATGTACCTATGAAATTTTCCCATTCTGCTATTAATAAGCAAAAATTTTTTTTTACATTGATATTTTTTATTTGGTAATCGAAATATTCTTCTTCGTTTTTATACCAAGTATCAAAATCAATCACACCATTTAAATATTTTTTTAATGATATTTCTGATTGAAGTTTTAAAATATCTAAATAATTTTCATTAATTTTTATATCATCATAAGCATCGATAATATTTGTACAATATTCTGTTGATTTTTCATGCAATGATTTTATTGTTTTTTTTAATTCATTTTTTGCAATTTTTAAATTATTTGTATTTATTTTTCTTTCGTTAAGTGACTTAAGTCCATCGAGAATAAAATACTCTGCGCTCACTCCAAGCATATATTTTTCAACATTGAACAATGGTATTCTATAGTTTACAGATATTTTTGGAATAAATCTATTTTTATATTTTAGTTTAAGTAGTTTTGTTTTTTTTAATTCATTTTTTGCAATTACAAATTCTGGACTGTCAATTATTACGTTGTCAGTATCATTATAATTTGACTTATGAATCAATTCTTTTCCTGTTAATTTTTCTGTAGGTATGTAAACTTCTTCTGACTTTTCTTCAGTTATATTTTTTAATTTTTTAGAAATTGTTTTTATATGTCTTTTAAGTTTATTGATTTCATAATTTGTTTTTAAAATGTCAGCTTCTATTTTTTTTAAATATATAAGGTCGATTAATCCAGATTTATATTTTAAATTCAAAATGTTCATATTGGTATTCATTTGTTTTTTTATTTTTTCAAGTAATTCAATGCTATCATATGTATACATTAGGTCTATATATATTTTTCTTGCAGCGTATATTGTGTTAGAAACAGTTCTTTTATAAATATTTTTTTTTATTTTAATATCTATATAGGCTTTTTTTTTGCTAATATACTTGTGCAAATCAAAAAGATCTTCAAACAAAATATCAAAATGATTAATGTATTGTTTTTCTGGTTTATAAATATACTGTGATTTAAATGATATTTTTGGTATATATTCATGAACTAATTTGTTATGTGATTTTATCGAATTATCTAAATTTAGCCGCGCTATTGTAATTTCCTCGTTATTTGATGATAATATTTTTGTTTTTATAATATCCCAGGAAATCATTTTAATAGCAAAAGATTTTTCATACAGCATAAAAAACAATATCGAAACTATGTGCAATATTTTGAATGCTTTATTATATTTTATCATTTTATAATATGTGTTATATACCTATAATTTCTTAATAATATCATCAGATTATTTGAAAAATGTTTATAATATTTACAATGTATCATACAATATTTGTTATTAATTATTATTTTTAAAATTTACCTACAATAACATATAGAAAATAATTTTTATATTTTATTGATTTTATGATTGTTCATATATTCGGCTAAAGCTTCACAAACAACAATATATTCTTTTTTGTCATTTGATGCTGCGTAAACTCTTATTGCTCGTTTAAGTAATGGATTAACATAAATACTCCATTTTACCAATGTATTTTTGTTTTTTAACTTTCGCAATTTTATGTTATCATTGTTGTTCACTGTATCATTTTTTAACTTATTTATTGACACGCCTTTTCTTTTAAAAATATCTAATTTTGCAAAATCTGTTTTTTTTATCATTATTATATCCGTATTATTGATTAATAATAAGTTTAGCAAGATTTTTATAACTTACAGAACTTCTGTGTTTTGGATCAATAACTACAAGTGGTTTACCACACATACTTGCATATGCATGTTTAATCGTAAAATCTATAGAAACTGGCAGTATTAAATCCTCGAACCTTGATTTTAAAACATTTAATGTTTCTTTATGCATATTTGTTTTTCTATATACTTTTGTAGGAAGTATTCCTAAAATATTTAAAGAAGGATTTAGTTTTTTTTTAATAAAATTAATTGTTTCAAATAATTGTTTTAATCCATACATAGAAAGAAAATGTGTTTCTACTGTAATAATAACTTCTTTTGCGTATGCAAAAGCTGATAAATTTAAATAACTTTCAGATGGTGG
>JAIRSP010000049.1 GCA_031255375.1 Endomicrobium sp. | reverse complement strand
TTATTAGTTGCTTTCCCATTTTCAACTTTTTTATATGGCGTCTCTATTAATCCATATTCATTTACTCTTGCAAAAGTTGATAAAGATGTTATTAATCCTATATTTGGACCTTCTGGTGTCTCAACTGGACAAACTCTGCCGTAATGAGTATGATGAACATCCCTAACTTCAAATCCGGCTCTTTTTCTGTTTAATCCACCTGGACCTAACGCAGAAAGCCTTCTCTTGTGTGTCAATTCTGCTAATGGATTTATTTGGTCCATGAATTGAGATAATTGAGACGTACAAAAAAATTTTCTTATTTGTGCAACAAATTGTGTAATATTTATAACTGACCTAGGTGTAATATTAGTTTTTTCATGGTTGTTCATTTGCTCTTTTGCTAATCTAACAACCTGCACAAGACCAATTTTTATTTGATTCTCTAGTAGTTCACCAACAGACCTTACACGTCTATTGCCCAAATGATCTATATCATCAGTTCCAATTTTAATTAATTTGTATTTTTCATCAATTCCACTAAAATCTGTCTCACCATTATAAAGCATTAAAAGATATTTAATAGTTGCAACAATATCTTCCCTAGTAAGTGTTCTTTTATTAAATGGAGTGTTAAAATTAAATTTTTTTTTGTAAAATTCAAAAATTGGCGTAAGCTTTCTTAATATCTTATACCTTCCAACAGTAGTTAAATCATACCTTCTAACAGATTTAAGAAAAAGTTCATCTAAAAATCCCTGAGCTTTTTCTTGAACAACAAATTCATGTGTTTTTAAAATTTTATATATATAGCTAATCGATTCTTTCTGGGTTTTTATTGTATCTTTTTTTAAAGTCAACAAAATTGAAGCATCTTTGAGTACAGGTATTTTTGTAAATCCTTCAAACTCCAATTTTTTTATTAAATCTTCTTTTAATTCCGTACCTGCATTTGCAATTACTTCACCAGTACTTTTAAAAACATCTTCAGCAAGATATTCATTTGAAGACGAAATTAAGTTGATTGGCACACTTTTTACTTCTTTAAAAAGATTAAAAATTTCTTCATCAGTTTCAAAATTTAAAGCGCGTAAAAATGTCGTCGCAAGTATTTTTCTTTTGCGATCAATTCTAACATACAAAACACTATTTTGATCAAACTCAAACTCAATCCATGCCCCTCTATAAGGTATTATTCTAGCAAAATATAAAGACTTTCCGGAGAGTGTAACTTTTTTTTCTTCATCCTCCTCAAAAATTACACCAGGTGAACGATGAATTTGACTAACAACAACTCGTTCAGCCCCGTTTATTATAAATGTTGCAGTATCTGTCATTAGTGGAATATCACCAAAATACACTTCTTGCTCTAATGATTCATTATCTTTCAAATCATTTTTAATACTTGTAATCTTTAATTTAACTTTCAACGGAAGAGCATAGGTCACATCTCTTGCAATACATTCATCAACAGAATATTTAGGACTACCAAGTGAATAAGAAACATATTCCAAAATCAAACTTTCATCTGAATTTTTTAAAGGGAACATATCTCTAAAAGCACCTTCTAATCCTTTAAACTTTCTTTTTTCAGGAGCAATATCATTTTGCAAAAAATCCGCAAACGAATCTTTTTGCATTTTCAAAAAAAGAGGTGGTTCCACCTGCGTTTTGATTTTACCAAAGTTAATTTTATTACTCATTATTTTAATTCTCTATTATAAATTGAACTCTATAAACAAAAAAAACTAAATCGAAAATATTATTATATGTTACAATACAAAATAATTACCGATTTTTATAAAAAATTCTCATTTAATCTCAACAGTAGCGCCAGCTTCGACAAGCTTCTTTTTTACTTCTTCAGCTTCAGATTTTGCAACGTTTTCCTTGATTAATTTAGGAGCAGCATCAACAAGGTCTTTTGATTCTTTAAGTCCTAAATTTGTAATTTCTCTTACTGCTTTAATAACATTAATTTTGTTTGCGCCAACACTTACAAGAAGAACGTTAAATTCTGTTTTTTCGTCAATAGTTGATTGTTGCGATGCCGAATTTGCATTAGCACTTACAGAATTAAGAGTTGCAACGTTGGATGTCGCAGATACACCAAATTTTTCTTCTAGCGCCTTCACGAATTCAGAAAGCTCAATAACCGACAACGAAGAAATCGCTTCTATTAATTGATCTTTTGATAGCTCAGCCATTTTTTTTCTAACCTCCAATAACACTTTTCACTACTTAATATAAACAAAATTTTATTATTACAATCAACAACAAAAAACTGTGAAACATTATTGTCAATCTATCCCAAATCTCATGTCTTTTTACTACGCGCCACAGCATGTAGGACAAGTGTTAAATTTATTATATTTGCAATTAATACATTTATAAACTTTACCACTGGGACGTTCAATGTACAAATTAACATTGACATAAGTACGCCTTTCGACGGAAGAGACGATAATTTTATTATAAATGATGAGTCTACAAGTTTATTGTTTAAAAGTCCAGACTTAATTTTCAAGTTTGTATATGTTTTTGAAAACTCTACAAGTACTTTTGCTGGCAGTGATATATCCACGCCATTTTCAATAACAATCGCTATTGGTCCAGAAAATTTCTCATCTATTTTGATATCGTTATTCAACATTCTAAATGCTATTTTACTTAACGTATTTTTAACAATAATATAATCGCAAGAAAATTGACGTAATTTTGATCTCAATTCAGAAATTTCATTTACCTTAAGTCCATGGTATTCAGTCAAAATTAATCCATTCATTGATTTAAATTTTTTAAACAAACTTTCTACTTTTTGCTGATTCTTAAGATTTGGCATACGTATTATTCCTTCAAACAGTCTAATCAATTAACGATAGAACATACTGAAAATAATATCGAACTAAATATTCGCAATTATTGCAATATTTTTCAATTTAAAAAGACTTGTCCGGCAGCAACCTACTCTTCCAAGATCCTGCGATCTAAGTACCATCGGCCCTGATGGGCTTAACTTCCGAGTTCGGAATGGGATCGGGTGT
>JAIRSP010000040.1 GCA_031255375.1 Endomicrobium sp. | reverse complement strand
TCAACAGTTTCAATAGCAATGTTCGAAAAACATTTAATTGTATCAATAAATTTATAAACAACTTTCGACATTTCTCCTAAACTACCATTCATATTTATTGGCAAACCCAAAATAAGCATAGAAACATTATTTTTTTTTGAAATTTCTAAAATTTCTAGTGCGCTTCTTTTAAGAGAGAAATTTTTAATAATACAAAACGGACTCGCTATAGTCAAAGTTGCATCGCTAATTGCAATTCCTATATTTTTTGAACCATAATCTATACCAATTAATCTTGAAATATTTTGCATATTATCATCCATGATAAATATAATTTTATACACTTAATGTTTTCAAAAAAATAATCATCTAATTAAATCATTTTGTTTCGACACAATATATTTTAATATTATTGGAGTAATAAAAGTCGTAAGTATTATAACAGCAATTAATGAATTATAGTCTCTTGTTCCAAGAATACCATATTTTAAACCAATTTCAGAAAGCGCCAATCCAACTTCGCCACGTGGGATCATTGAAGCACCTATTAAAAATTTATTTATGTCATTTTTTACCACAAAAAAACCAGTTAATAGTTTTCCTACTAAAGCAACAATAAAAAGAATTGCAGTTAAAATCAAAATTTCTTTATTGCCAGCTGTAAAAGGATTAAATTTATTTATATCAACGCTAGTTCCAATTAAAACAAAAAATACTGGAACAAAAAAAACATGTATTTGCTTTATTTCTTTTTTCATTTTTTCGATTTGCTGTGTTCCAATCATTGAAAAAACAACGCCAGCAATGAAAGCTCCAATCATAGAAGTAAGTCCAGTTTTCAATGAAATTGATGATAAAAAAAAACAAACAGAAATTCCAATTATAAATATTGTATTTGAATATTTCATTTTTTTTAAAATAAACTTAGAAATTAACAACACAACAAATGTACATGTAATTGTTGATATTGTTAAAAACAACATTATATTTTTACATATAGAAAAAAATGTGTTGAAAGTAACTGCTTTATTTAGAATAAATTCAGAAATAACGGCTAACATCACAAATACTATAATATCATCAATGACTGCTGCTCCAAGAACTATTTTCGCCTCCTGAGTATCTAGACATTTCAAATCCAAAAATACCCTAGAAGCAATACTTATTGATGTTGCCGTAAGAACGGTTCCTGCAAAAATTGACTGTACGTTTGTAAGTCCAAACAATAAAAAAACAAAATATCCAAGAATACAAGGGATAACAACACCGGTAAATGCTACAATGGTTGACCAGACACCAACTTTAAAAAGATCTCTCACATTTCCTATTGAAAGACCAACCTCAAAAAGAAGAATTATCACACCCAATTCAGAAATATATGACAAGGCAGTTGTTTTATTAACTATACCAAGAACTGAAGGTCCTATAATAATTCCAGCCACAAGTTCGCCAATTATTTTGTTTTGATTAAACTTTAATGCAACTTCTCCAAAAATTTTAGAAAAAATCAAAATAAAACTTAAAGATATTAAAAAATAAAATAATTCATTCATTTCATACACAAAAATTTAATAGACATCTTTCTCCCAATGATGTTTACATTTAAAAATTTCTTCACATTTACCTCTTACACATTTTGGTCCAGCATTATAAAATAATAAAAAAAATTTCTTCTTTACAATATCTAACATACGACACGCCATTAACCTTATTTCTTCTTGAGATTTATTGCAACATCTTAACGAAAAAAAATGCCTTAACTCTCTCGCATTCATTGTAACAATCAATTTCGTTTGAAAAGCATTTGGCAAAATACATCTTGAATCTTCTATTGAAATTCCAGCGTCAAGCAATTCCCTATATAATAATTCAATATTTTTAAATATGTCGTTACACTTTTTTAAAAGAAATTCATTATTTTTTATACTCTCAGGAATTATAAACTTAATATCAGTACTTTTTAACATATTAACATATCTTTGACTTTGCACTGAAAACGAAGCGATTCTATGTCTAGTGAATTGTGCAAGCAGGCTACGCGACACATTTTCTATACAAAATGTAAAAAAAGCATGTTCTAAAACGGAATAATGCTCCATTGAAATAACTTTCTTAAGGATTTTTTTAATTTTATCCTTTGAAAGTTGTTTGTAGATTTTATTAACATTACAGGAACTATAACACAGTCTCGCAGCAACTGCACATGTTTTTTCTGCTTCACGTGTAAAATTTAAAAGCTTTATTTTCATTCTGAGTATTAAAACCAATTTATATATTTATTAACTTCTATAATTTCATTTCTTTTTCTTCCAAGTGAAACGAAACTTATAGATGCTCCAACAAGTTCTTCCAATCTTTTAATATATTTTTGTGCATTAACAGGTAAATCACTAAAACTCGTAATATTTTCTATACTGCCATGAAATCCTGGCATTTCTTCATAAATCGGTTCTGCATATTTTTGAATAGTTCTTGAAGCTGGAAATTCTTTATATATTTTATTCTTATACTTATACGCTACACATATTTTGATTTTATCTAACCCTTCCATACAATCAAGTTTTGTAAGAACAAGGTGTTTTATATCATTTAATCTTATACTATGACGAACAACTACAGAATCAAACCACCCACATCTACGCATCCTACCAGTTGTCGCACCATATTCATTTCCTTTTTTTCTTAAAAAATCTCCAATATCATCAAAAAGCTCAACGGTAAACGGGCCATCTCCAACTCTGGTAGTATATGCCTTCGCAACTCCTAGAATGTTATTTATTTTTGTAGGACTTATACCAGCGCCTAAGCACACTCCACCGGCTATAGGATTTGAAGATGTAACAAAAGGATAAGTTCCAAAATCTAAATCAAGCATTGTTCCTTGTGCACTTTCAAAAAGTATATTCTTATTATCAGCAATTGCTTTTTCTATCATTTCACTCGTATTTATAACAAAAGGCATAACAAATTCAGAAAGTTCATCATAATCATTAAGTATATTTTTTTTTAAATTTATTATATTAATGTTTTTTTTTAAAAAAACTGATTTTTCAACAATATTTCTCTCAAGCAAATCTTCAAAAATATTTTTTTCTAAATAATCAACAATCCTTATTCCTATCCTCTTAACTTTATCTGTATATGCAGGGCCTATTCCCTTTTTTGTAGTCCCTATTTTGGTTCCAGAGTTTTCACTCTCCAAAATTTCATCAATAATTTTATGATACGGCAATATAATGTGTGCTTGCTCACTTATAAAAAATCTATCTTTAATAACAATATTTTTTTTCATCAACATATTAATTTCATCTTTAAGAGATTTTAAATCTATAACAACACCGTTTGCAATTAGACAGCGTTTTTCTGGAAACAATATACCAGAAGGTATTAAATGTAGTACAAATGGAGCATTTTTAAAAATTAATGTGTGCCCTGCATTATTTCCTCCTTGATATCTAACAACATAATCAGCTCGTTCTGAAAAATAATCTACAATCTTGCCCTTGCCTTCGTCTCCCCATTGTGTTCCTAAAATAACCAATGTTGACATAATTAATCAACAATCTCCTATAAAATAATTTTTCTGCCATAATCACTTAAATACAAAGATTTTTAAAAACACTAAAACGCTCCCAACGAGATTTGAACTCGTGTTGCAGGATTGAAAATCCTGTGTCCTAAACCACTAGACGATGGGAGCATTGAGCCCGGTGCGATTCGAACGCACGACAACCTCATTAAAAGTGAGGTGCTCTGCCAGCTGAGCTACGGGCCCGTAAATGCAAAGAAAAATAGCAGATAATCACGAGAATGTAATTTATAAAAAAATATTCTTTCAAATTAATGAATACAAATTTACCATTTCTATAGCATTAATAGCAGAATCAGATCCTTTATTACCGGACTTTGTACCAGCTCTTTCAATTGCTTGTTCTATTGAATCAGTCGTTAATATACCAAAAATTACTGGTATACTGCTTTCAAGACCAACGCATGCAATTCCCTTTGAAACCTCAGATGAGATATAATCAAAGTGTGGTGTTGCCCCTTTTATAATGCACCCTAAACAAATTACTCCGTCAACCTTTTTGCTTTCTACAATCTTTTTAACAACTACAGGAATTTCAAATGCACCTGGAACCCAATAAACAAAAATATCACTATCATTAACCAAATGTCTTTTTAAAGCATCTTCTGCACCAATCACTAACCTACTAGTTATAAATTCATTAAATCTCGATACTACTATTGCAAATTTTTTACCATTTCCATTTAACTTTCCAGCGATAACATTCATTCTGTCAACCTCATTTTATTATAATGTTATAATAAATAACAGCACTTGATAATAACATAATTAAACAATTAACCACAATCCCTTTACATATATAAATACAATAATTCAACACACAAATTTTTGAAAAAAACACTATGAGATATATATTATCAATTATAAATTAATGCAACAAATTTTATTTTCAAATTTTTAATATTTTACACAAACTTTAAAATATGACCCATTTTTTCTTTCTTAGTTTTTAGATATTTTTTACTTGATTTTGTTGGCTTAATTTCAATGGAAATTCTTTTTGAAACTTCGACACCAAATCTTTCAAGTTCCATTACTTTTTTTGGATTATTTGTTATAAGATTAATACTTTTAATCCCAAGTTTAAATAATATCTGTGCACTTGTACTATAATCTCTTAAATCTGGAGCAAATCCTAATGCGATATTTGCTTCAACTGTATCCATTCCATTTTCTTGTAAATTATAGGATTTTAATTTATTTGCAAGCCCAATCCCTCTACCTTCTTGATTCATATATAAAACAACGCCTTGTCCAGATTTTTCAATTAATTTTAAAGACTTTTCAAGTTGATCACCACAATCACACCTCAATGAATGAAATATATCACCAGTTTTACAAGAAGAATGAATCCTTACCAAAACATTTTTGTTTCCATTTACATTTCCTTTGATAATTGCAAGGTGATAATCTTTATTTACATCACACTCAAATAAAACAAGCTTAAAATCTCCGTATTTAGTAGGAAAATCAACACATACAATTTTATTAATAGATTTTTCTAACAAACTTTTATAATTAACAATTTCCTTTATTGTAATAATTTTTAATTTATATTTTTTTGAAAATCTTATCAAATCTGTTACTCTTGCCATTGTCCCATCATCATTCATTATTTCGCATATAATACCTGCTGGATATAATCCAGCTAATTCAGCTAGATCAACAGCTGCTTCTGTATGCCCCATTCTTACTAAAACTCCACCATCATTTGATCTTAACGGAAATATATGCCCAGGTTTTGAAAAATCTTCTGGGTTTGCATTTTTGTCAATAAGCTTCTTAATCGTTATACATCTGTCAAATGCGGATATACCTGTTGTAGTTCCGATTTTATAATCAACCGATACAGTAAAAGAACATCCTTTTATCTCAGTTGGATTTTCGATCATATTTTTTATTTTAAGTTCTTTAAGTCGCTTGTCTTTCATAGGGACACATATTAATCCCCTTCCGTATTTCGACATGAAATTTACAATTTCAGGAGAAACATTTTCAGCCGCACAAAATAAATCACCCTCATTTTCTCTATCGTGATCATCAACTATTATAACTATTTTCCCTTTCTTAATATCCTCTATTACATTTTCCGTTGTTGAAAAAAAATCATTCTCCACATTATTCATTGTAAAGCCTCTATTACGTAAAATAACAAAAACATTTCCATTTGATAACACAATTTGAACAAGCTAAAGAAATAATTATAATCATTTTTTATATATTAACTTACTACTATGCAAATCCAGTTTTGTTTAGCATTTCAATTGTGATATCTCTATCTTTTTTGTTCGTATTATTTTCATTAATAAATTTTCTTATATATTTGGCAAAAATATCTATTTCAATATTAACTTCATCTCCATTTTTTTTAAACTGCATTATCGTATTATTGAACGTTTCAGGTATAACAAAAGTTTCAAAGTGTAAAATTGATACTGAAGAAATTGTTAAACTTACGCCATCAACAGCAATTGA
>JAIRSP010000056.1 GCA_031255375.1 Endomicrobium sp. | reverse complement strand
CGTTTAATGATTCTGTTTTTCCTGTGGTACATATTTTAATTATCGAATCTGCAAGTGATTCCGTTTTTTTTTTAATACCGCATGATTCGTTTCCTATTATGAAAGCATTTTTGTTTTTTAATTCTATATTGTTTATATATTTTTTACTGCTTAATGACGTTGATAGTATTAATGTTTTTTCGTTTTTCATATAGTTTATGATATCTTTAATTTTAATATTGTTAATTACAGGTATATTAAATATTGAACCCATTGTTGCTCTTAATGTTTTATCAGAATATATGTTTGCACTTTTTTTTGATACAAATACTGCTTCCATTCCAAATGCGTCAGCGGAACGTATAATTGTTCCTAAATTTCCAGGATCTTGTATATTTTCCAAGATTATGAATTTGTTGTGTTTTTTTATAATTTCGTTTACGTTATATTTTTTTTTTCTAATCAGGGCCATTATTCCTTGGGGCGATTTTGTTGATGATAGTTTATTAAATAAATGTTCGGAAAAAACTATAATGTTGTCAAAATTTGTAATAATGTTATTATATTTTTCAGATATAATAATGCATTTTACGTTCCATTCTTTTTTAATGCTGTCAATTTGTTTTTTTCCTTCTATAAGAAATAGTTCGTTATTATTGTCATCATGTTGATTTTTAAATTTTAAGATATATTTAAAAATTTTATTTTCCGTGCTTTTGATTATCATAGTTTATGTACTACATATATTTTGTAGATTAAAATATAAATTTTTATGTAATCCTTATAATTTATGTAAATATAATAACATATTATGCTGTTATATTGTTATTTATAATTATTTAAATTTAGATGTAGTTATGTTATAAAAATATAATGTGTACATACATTAAACTACGCAAAATGTTAAAATTAATCATAATTCGAATATGTCGATTATTATAATTATTTTCATTAATAAAAAAAATGGCTGTGATATATGAAAAATTACGTTCTTGATATGACAAAAAATAGATTTAAAATGGTTGTAAAACAAATGATTGGCGAGAATTATAGGTTTGACCAGATTATGAGATGGATTTATATAAAAAAGAAAGATTCCTTTGATAATTTTACTGATTTGCCAAATGAATTAAGGAAAAAATTGTCAGAGAAGTTTTTTTTAAGAATACTGAAAATAATAAATAAAAAAGAATCAATAGTTGATGGCACAATAAAATATACATTTAAAACAATAGATAAAAAATATTTTTCCGCTGTTTTTATTCCGTCAGATGATAAAAATTCTATTTGTGTTTCATCTCAAATAGGTTGTTCGGCAATTTGTACATTTTGTTATTCTGGTAAAATTAAATTTGAAAGAAATCTAAGTGGTGGTGAAATATTGGAGCAAATTTTGCAAATCGAAAATGATACTAGAAAGAAGATTTCCAGAGTTTTATTTATGGGTACAGGCGAACCAATGTTAAATTATTCAAACATTGATTTTGCATTAAATTTGCTTTTATCAAATAAAGAATTTAATATAGGGAAAAGACACATAGTTGTTTCAACTATCGGTATTGTGCCTGAAATAAAAAAACTTGCAGATAGAAACCTTGGAGTTCGTCTAGCGTTATCCTTGCATGCCGTTGATGAAAGAGTAAGAAAAAAAATGGTTTCAAATAATTTTGGATTTTTAATCGAAGATATTTTAGATGCAGGAAAATATTTTTTAAAAAAAACAAATTCTCGTTTGACGATAGAATATGTATTAATAAAAAATATCAATAGTTCTTCAAAAGATGCACATAAACTTGCAAGGTTATTAATGAAACATGATCTTATAAATTATAAAACTAATGTTAATTTAATACCATTTAATTCTATAGCCTACGCAAAATTTCAACCACCAAGCGATGAATTAATCAAAAAATTTAAAAATGTATTAAAATTTAATAGAATAAATTCAAATGTGAGAAAAGCAAAAGGTGTTGATATTAATTCTGCCTGTGGTCAACTTGGAATTTTTGATTCTAACTAATATTACTTTAATAAAGTATACATTATAATTTTATGGGTACACGTAGAAAATCAAGAGAATGCTCTTTGAAAATGCTCTATATGTTTGATAATTGTAAATTGTCAACAAAAGATATATATGAATTTTTTAATAACTATCTTCTTGTTGGTAAGCCGTATAGAACATTTGCGATAAATTTGTTTAACGGAGTTTATAAAAATAAAAAAAAAATAGATTATTTTATTAGTTTATATACAGAAAATTGGGAAATAAATAGAATTGCTGTTGTTGATCGTAATATTATTCGTATTGCAATATATGAAATTATGATTAATAAAGATACGCCAGTAGATGTCATAATAGATGAGGCTATTGAAATTTCAAAAAAATATTCAACAGAAAATTCGTACAAGTTTATCAACGGTATTCTTAATAAGCTTAAATTTGCAAGAAAATCTTGAATGGAGAGTATATTAATTTATGCAATATGACGTAAAAAATCGTATTGATTATTTAAGAAATGAAATTATTCGTCATAATAGTTTTTATTACAACAATGATGATTGTAAGATATCAGATTATGAATTTGATAATCTTGTAAAGGAACTAGAAAGACTTGAAAATGAGTATCCAAATTTTGCATCGATTGACTCACCAATTAGTAAGGTTTTTGGTACTGCATCATTATCATTTAAACATGTAAAACATTCATCTCCTATGCTTTCTTTAGATAATACGTATTCTTATAGTGATGTAATTAGATGGTGCGATAAGATAAAAAAAAATTTTGATTATAATTTTGAGTTTATTGTTGAACCGAAAATAGATGGAGTAAGCGTAAATTTAACTTATGTAAATAAAGTTTTAACTGTTGGGGCAACGCGTGGAGATGGGGATGTTGGCGAGGATATAACTGAAAATGTAAAAGTTATAAAAAATATTCCGAATATATTGAAGTTAAATGATCTTTCTTCTTTTTTTGAATTAAGAGGTGAAATATATATAAATAAATTAGATTTTAAAAGTTTGAATAATGAAATGGTTAAAATTGGAGAACATGTTTTTGCAAATTCTAGAAATGCTGCATCTGGTTCGCTAAGGCAGAAAAATTCTCAAGTCACTGCGACAAGAAGATTAAATTTTTTTGTTCACTCCATAGGTAAAATTGATAATATACAATTTAAAAAACATTCAGATTTTTTATTTTTTTGCAAAAAGTGTGGATTTAAACTGCAAAATGATTTTAAAATTTGCTTTTCTTCTGAAGAAATAATATCTTTTATTGATGAAATGTCTAATAAAAGAGATTTGTTACCTTATGAAATTGATGGTCTTGTTATTAAGGTAAATGATTTAGAATTGCAAAAAAAATTAGGAAATACCAGTAAAAGTCCAAAATGGGCAATTGCATATAAATTTCCCGCAAAACAAGCAACGACAAAATTAAAAAAGATACGAGTTAGAGTTGGTCGTACAGGTATGAT
This sequence comes from Endomicrobium sp., assembly GCA_031255375.1. Next base: position 2,680 of record JAIRSP010000056.1, on the reverse strand, counting down.
AACGCCGTCTGCTATTTTGGATCCAGTCATTATTTCTGGTGTAAAAATATCACGTGCAACATTGCATAATTTTGAAGAGATTAAACGTCTCGAAATTGATGAAGGTGACACTGTTTTAATAGAACGAGCAGGAGATGTTATACCGAAAATAGTAAAAGTTGTAAAAAAAGATCTTAATTCATTTTTTAAACCACCTAATACCTGTCCATCATGTGGTTGCAAAATATTTAAAGATAATAATAAGGTTATTTTTTACTGTGTTAACACTAATTGTCCAGGTCAACTTGAAAGACATTTATTGCATTTTGTAAGTAGAGATGCCATGAATATTCGTGGATTTGGCAAATCGCTTGTAACTCAGCTTATTAAGAAAAAGAAAGTAGAAATTATTGCTGATATATATAATTTAACGTACGACGATATTGTTACTCTTGATTTATTTGAAAAAAAAAAGACGATGAATCTTCTTACAGAAATTTCTACAAGTAAAAATCGCCCTTTAAATAAACTATTATTTGCTTTAGGTATAAGGCACATAGGAAAAAAGATTTCTTGGATTATATCTAATAAATTTAAAAGTATAAATGCTTTATTTAATGCAAATATCGATGATTTTATAAAAATTCCAGAAATTGGAGAAACTTTATCAATTTTTTTAAAAAATTTTTTTGAGAGCGATGTTACAAGACGTGTAATAGACAGTTTGATTTCTGTTGGTGTAAATATGAATGAACCTGAAATACACAAAATTGGAAAACAATTTGAAAATAAAATATGCGTTTTAACTGGTGAACTTAAATATTATACGAGAAATCAGGCTAGTGATTTTATAATATCCCTTGGTGGTAAAATTTCTAATTTTGTTAGTAAAAAAACAGACTATGTATTTGCAGGTACAAATGCTGGTTCAAAATTATTTAAGGCAAAAAAACTTGGTACAAAAATTATTTACGAAGATGAATTTAGAAAAATTATAATGTCGTCTAATTATAAATAACTGTTAGTAGAAATAAAGTGTGTATTTGAGAAAATATTATGCAATTTTTATCTAAAATTAGTAAGGTATATTTTATTCCTTGGAATAGAAGAGAAAAATTTTATGATTTTTTGAAAGCTACAGGCGTATTCAATTGTATAAAAAAAAAAAATTTTTTGGCAATAAAAATACATTTTGGTGAAGATGGTAATAATGGATATATTAGACCAAAGTATGTCGTTCCTGTTGTTAAAATAGTCAAAAAAAATGGGGCATACCCATTTTTGACAGATGCCAGCACGATTTATGTAGGAAAAAGATCTGATGCATACCATCATTTATTTATTGCAAATAAACATGGGTTTACAATTGAATATTGCGATTGCCCAATTATTATTGCAGATGGAATTAAGGGGAATACAGAAAAAAAGATTGGCATTAGTCTTAATCACTTTAATGATGTTTACATATCCAGTGAAATATATAACGCTGATAGTTTTGTTTTTATGAGTCATTTTAAGGGCCATGAAATAACAGGATTTGGTGGCGCGCTGAAAAATATAGGAATGGGATGTGGCAGCAAGTCTGGTAAATATGCTATGCATCATTCGTCAAAACCGTTAATAGAACAAAAATCTTGTATAGGATGTGGTTTTTGTATAAAAAACTGTTATTACAAAGCTTTAAGTATCAAAAATAATAAAATTATTGTAAATAAAGATAGATGTGCAGGATGTGGCCAATGTATAGTTACATGTGAATCGAAAGTTTTTAGATTGAATTGGGATGATAAATCTGCAATTGTTCAAGAAAAAATAGTTGAATATGCATTTGGTGTTCTTAAAGGTAAAAGTGGAATTTATATAAATTTTTTGAATCATATAAGTAAATATTGTGATTGTTTTGGAATTACTAAAAATGATCCGATTATGCATGATGTTGGAATTATTGTTGGCACGGATCCAGTTGCTACAGATCAGGCTAGCTATGATATTATAAATACAGCTTACGGAAAAAATCTTTTTAGAAATATTTACCCTGAGATTGATTCGACAATTCAATTAGATTATGCGGAAAAAATCGGGCTTGGCAATAGAAATTATACTTTAGTTAAGTATTAAACGTGAAATACAAAAAAATATTGTCTTTTTTTAATTTAATCATATGATAATATCAAAAATAGAAAAAATAAAATTAAAAAGAAATGATTTTAAAATATATTTTGATAATAATAAGGAAAGTTTAGTGATTCCTGTAGATAGTATCGTAAAATTTAATATTAAGATAGGGATGAATATCACGCGTGATGTTTATAAAAGGATTCTACTTTACAGTAAATCAAAAAATGTAATTTTTGAGGCAATGATTTTAGCATCAAAAAGATTTTATAGTACTAATGATTTAAAGAAGAAACTTATTAAAAAAAAATATAAGCATGAAAATGTTGTTAAAGCAATTGAAAAACTTAAAGAATTCAACTATATTAATGATAATGAATTTGTAAAAAATCGTGTACTTTATTTACTTAAAAAATGTAACGGAGAAATCCTAATAAAGCATAAACTTAGAAAACATGGATTTGATGATGAAATGATTAATAATGCTATAAAAAATATAAAGGTGGGCGATATAATTGTAAAACAAATTGTTGCTGTTTTAAAATTGAAATTTAAAAATTTAGAACTAAAAGATAAAAATTCAATT
>JAIRSP010000051.1 GCA_031255375.1 Endomicrobium sp. | reverse complement strand
GCCATAGCCCCTCCTATGGCTGAAGTTATATGATCATATCCTGGCGCTATATCTGTAACCAATGGTCCAAGAAAATAAAGTGGAGCATTATTCCCCAATTTATTTGCAAGAACAACATTCGTTTCAATTTGATTTATTGGCACATGCCCAGGACCCTCTATCATAGATTGAACATCAGCATTTCTAGCTCTTAACACAAGCTCACCCAAAACAAATAATTCTGAAAGCTGCAATTCATCTGATGAATCAAAAACAGACCCAGGCCTAAACCCATCACCTAAACTTAGAGTAACATCGTATTTTTTAGCCATCTTTAAAAGTCTATCATATTGTTCAAATAATGGGTTTTCTTTACCTGTCTTATTAATATATTTAAGTAAAAAAGATCCGCCCCTACTAACAACTCCTGTACATCTTTTGTTTCTATTCGCTACTTCAACATTGGCTTTGTTAATACCGCAATGAACTGTAATAAAATCTACACCTTGTTGCATTTGTTCTTCTATAACATCAAATAAAAATTCAGCATCAATATCAAATATTTCACCACCTTTTGCAACCGTTCTACAAACAACTTCATAAATGGGTACTGTACCAACTTGAATCGGCGATATTGCAATAATTTCATTTCTTATTTCTGCCAAGTCGCCACCGGTAGATAAATCCATTATCGCATCTGCGCCAGCATTAATTGCTGCTTCAAGTTTGATAATTTCCATCTTAATATTAATATGATTTGGTGAAGTACCAATATTGGCGTTGATTTTAGTTTTTAATCCTTTCCCGACACCAGATATCTTTTTAAGTTTTTTAGTCTTATTTTTAGGTATAACAATTGTCCCACAGGCAACGCCGTCTCTAACAAATTCCTCACTTAAATTTTCTGATTGCGAAACACATTTTATTAAATCATTTGTATTTTTGTTTCTAGCGTCTTGCATGAGTGTCATTGTTTATACTCCATATATTTTTATTTTTTGACATCATATAACTATACTATTATAAATATCATAGTTATTAATTTTGCAGAAAAAAAACACTATTTATGATTACACAATTTATATAACAAATATATACTTCAAAAACATATTTTTATCAAATACAATTATTATATTTATAACAATTGTTTATTTTTTATAGTGACAGAAAATAATTTTGTATTTTAGATAAACCATTTTTTCTAAATCATAAACAATGTACCTATTTTTCTTAAAATTTTCTGATATCATCGGAAAAAAAATTTTAGAATATTCCTCTAAAACTCTTAGAGACTCTTGTGCACGCTTGAAATTTGCTATTATTAAATCAGACAATGTTTTACTTTGACATTCATGTATCTGTCTGCCCAAATCAATAAAGCTATCTCTATCATTTAAAAGATCGTCATATATATTATTAAAAATCTTATCAATATTGTGTCGTGTTTTACGAATTTCGCTAAAAAAACTATCATTCAAAACAAAGCGCAAGGCATCTTCAACAACTCTTAATCCTTCGCGACATCGATTTAGATTCACGTCGATTACTCTTAAAATATTTTTTTTAACTGTATCTAAATTATCAGAAATATCTTGCTGGTTTAATCTATATTTCAACTTTAAATTTACAATTTCATTATTTGTTTTATAATTAAAATTTTTCACCATAGTTCCTTCATAAGAGGATTATACAACATAAATCATACTAAAAAAAACAAAACGATCATGATGTAATATAATTTAATGATCAGCAACGTACCATTTTTTTAATTCACTTTATTTATACAATTCAATTTTAGTTTAGCCTTCTTTGATTCTGATGAATCTGGAAATTTAACAATTAATTCATTAAAAGTCTTTATCGCATCATTTTTAAAACCAACATCAAGATAATTTTCAGCCAAATTCATATAAACATCTCTAACGAGAAAATGATCTGAGTACTCTTTAATAAATCTGCGAGATGCTGCTATTGCACTAAAATAATCTTTTTTAGAATCATAAGCATAAATAATTCTATAATTTGCAAGCGGTCTCACAATTGTAGGTCTACCATTTTTTAATACTTTTTTTAAAACCGTTAAAGCATCATTATACATGTGCATCTTGATAAGTATATCGGATTTAATAAGCCTTGCCTGATATGATGCAGCAGTATTTGGAAATTTGAATATGATATCATCTATAGTGCGAATTCCATTTGTAACATCATTATTAGTAATGTACTCATATGCTATCAACAAAGCATCAGATGATAACATGTCATTTTTACGAAATTTAGAATAAACATAAACAATACTTGCACATGAAAAAAACAATAGCAAAATCGCAATTACAGAAATTCTCGTCTTGTTCATTAAATAAATTCAATAATGTTTTTCATGTTTTATTTTATATTTTCTGAGCATTTTTAACTATTTCCATGGCATTCTTTTGCATTATTTTGTAATAACAATCCGTCAATCCTGACTCTAATAAAACCTTAGTCACATTTTTTCTTGTTAAAAGATTTTCAGGATTATGTGCATCACTATTTAGAACAAGTTTAGCATTTTTTTTGATTGCAATTTCTGCAACCTCTTTGTTTGTAATTCCATGTCCTTTTCTTGTTGTAATTTCAATTTTAACATTATTATTTGCTGCTATTTCTGCTTCAACTTCAGATAAATGACCTGGATGCGCCAATATATCAACACATGCTTCGATAGCTCGTATATTTGTTCCTGGTGGAACATTTTCAACAGTTGTTTCACCATGAACAACAACTATTTTTGCACCAATTTCTCTACACTCTACCGCTACTTGTTTTATAAGATCAGGCGGAATATATGTTAATTCCACACCCGGTAAAACAATAATATCATAATTACTTGTTAATATTTTTGCTGCTTTAATTATATTTAAAACAACAAATTCTATATTTGAATAATCAATGTGATCTGTAATTGCAATCACGCTACATCCGTTATTTTTCGCTCTATAAGCAAGTTCAAACGGACTTAGGACTCCATCAGAAAAAAACGTGTGTGTATGTAAATCTATCATAGTACTTTCTTTATTCTAATAAAAATTCAAATTAAAAAAACATAAAGTTATACAGCCGACCAAAACATACAGTGTTTAACATTAGCTAGCATTTCTCTAACAAATTATATTACAATTTGATTCTTTTTACACTACAATAACTCAGACTTATGTTATATTTTATAATATTTTTATTAGATCAAAAATTACTATATATATTATGAATATGCAATATTTTTTTTAATTTTTCTGTATGTTTTTCAAAATCATAAATCACGGCAAATTTTGAACAACTATACATAATTTCATCTCTAAAAAAAATTTAATAATTATTAACTTTAGCGAAATACTGATGCTTTTTAATTTCCTGCAATAATTGTCTTTCATCACGAAATAAACACGAAAATCATACAACTTTCAATCTATGATATACAAACAGGTTTTTCGATAATTTCTACACACCTACTCATCACAAAAAAAATTTTAACCTGTATCAATAATCATATAATCCGTAAACAACAAAGCCATTCGATAAACAACAGTCGTTGAAATAATCTGACAATCAATTATACACTTTCATCTACCTCAACAATTAATTAATATTTTTACTATATAAATTTCTACTTATTTTACAAAACTCCAAAAGAATTCACTCAACAACTTCAAGTATTTTTTGAAATATACCCACGTATTCTTGCGGACTTCCCTGAGAGATTTCTTAAATAATACAGTTTAGCTCTACGCACTTTTCCACGTCTTACTATTTCAATTTTATCTATACATGGAGAATGAAGTGGAAATATACGCTCGACGCCAATACCAAAAGAAATTTTTCTAACTGTAAAACTTTTTGATATGCTACCACCCCTAATACGTATAACCGTACCTTCAAAAACCTGTACTCTCTCACCACCTGCTTCAGAAATTTTAAAATAAACTTTTATTTGACAACCTGGAGTAAAATTAATATTTATATTTCTCTTATATAATTCTTGCACTTGGTTTAATAACAATGCCCCCATTTTTCCACCTCTTCTTATTATATATCAAAAAATATTTTAATTGTCTTACACAATTTCTTACTGTATTTTTTTTAATAA
>JAIRSP010000010.1 GCA_031255375.1 Endomicrobium sp. | reverse complement strand
GCAGGGAATACATTCAAAGCTACTTCAAAACCTGTTCTTATAGGAACTGCTGTTGTTGGAGCAACAACTATGATATTTTCAACAGTAGTTATGTTGACAGGAGGACTCAAGTTTGGACTTGAAAATCTCTCGTTATTGCATGCTCCGTTTTTGTTAGGATTGATCCTCGGTGGTGCAATTATTTATTGGTTTACTGGAGCTTCTATTCATGCTGTTACAAGTGGAGCATATAATGCTGTTGGATTTATTAAAAATAATATAAAAATAAACGATAGCAATTCTGAGAAGGCCTCAATAAAAGATTCTAAAACAGTTGTTGAAATATGTATAAAATATGCTCAAAAGGGTATGATAAACTTGTTTTTAGTTATTTTTTTTACAACACTTTCTTTTGCATTTTTAGAACCATACTTTTTTGTTGGATACCTTACTTCTATAGCATTGTTCGGTCTTTTTCAAGCAATTTTTATGGCGAATTCAGGTGGCACTTGGGATAATGCAAAAAAATATGTTGAAGTTGATTTAAATGAAAATGGTACCGAACTTCATAAGTCGGTTATCATTGGTGACACCGTTGGAGATCCATTTAAAGATACTTCTTCTGTTTCAATGAATCCAATAATTAAATTTACAACACTATTTGGATTGCTTGCCTTAGAGCTTGCGATGTCATTCAATTCAGCAAAAAATTGTTTATTTAGTAGTAATATTATTTCTTTTGTATTTTTTGTTATTGCGATTGTTTTTGTGATAAAATCATTTATTGATATGCAAAAATGATTAATACGAATTTGCTAGATACATTAGAATTTTTGTATGTTTTTTAATTTAAAATAATTAATTTACATACATTTTAAAATATTTAGAATAATTAGGAAGTTTATATGGCTTGTATCCCGAAAGATGAAATTAACAGAAAAATGTTTCATCTATTATCTCTTATATACATATATTCTTATTGGTATATACCAAAGATTATTGTTATTTATGGACTTTTAATTACTATTATTGTTGTTATTTTTTTTGAATATTTTAGATTTAAAAATTATAAATTTAAAATTTTTTTTGAAAATAATTTTAAAAGTTTTTGTAGACCAGAAGAAACAAAAAAAATTAGTGGTTTGATTGGAACATTGTTAGGCGCATTGTTTACTATTTTAATTTTTAATAATAAACGTATGGTTTTTGCTAGTTTTTTGTATTTTGCTTTTGGCGATTTGATTGCTGCTATAATAGGGAAAGGGTTTGGTAAAAATAAATTTTTTTCAAAAAAAAAAACCGTTGAAGGTAGTTTGTCATGTTTGACAGTTTGTTTTATAATAGGTATTTTTATTTTCAATGATTGGAAATTTGCGTTATTTGGAGCTATTGTAGCAACATTCATCGAAGCAATACCATGGAAAATTAACGATAATTTTTGGATGCAAATAATCAATGCTTGGTTTTTATCGTTTTTGTCAACTATCATGTGACATATTAGATATTGCATTTATATAAATGCAAACGTGTACGGTGTATGTACAATGGTATTATATATTTTTAAAATTTAGTTATTTTGCATTTTTACAAAGAAAAGATTCTTTTTATTCAACTTGTATACATTTTATATAAAAATAATAGTAAATACACCAATAAATAACATAAGCAGTGCAGTAAATGTATTTTTACGTTTGTGAATTTCTGGAATTAGATCAAATAATGATAAAAAAATGAAAATTCCAGCAGTTACGCTTAATAAGATACTTAAAATATTGTATCGTATGTTTTTGAATAAAAACATGCCTAAAAGTGTTCCAAATGGTGTAAAACAAGCCGTAAGAAGTGAAAAATTAAAAATCTTATTTTTAGCAGTTCCATTATGTAATAATATGCTTGAGACGGTTATCCCATCAGGTAATTTGTGTAAAACAATTGCCATTGTTGTTAATATTCCAATGGTTTTGTTTGCTTCAAAAGATGCCGCAATTATAAGCCCATCTGTTATTGAATGCAATGAAAATCCAATAATTGATACCAATCCAGTGTGTTTATAACATTTATTGTCGTGACAAGGGTGAAACATGACTATAAATTGTAAAATAAACATAGATAAGAAACCAAAAAGAACATACATCATTATTGTTTCTGTTTGATTATTTACATAATTGATTTTTAGACTTTCAGGTATTAAATGAGTAAAGGCTAATGCAAGCATTATTCCTGCTGAAAAATTTATCAGCAAAAATGAATTTTTTTTTGCAAATTCATGAAATGTTAGTACAAAGAAAACTCCTAACATTGCTGCGCTAGCAGCGATAACAGAGTAGATAATTCCCATTTATTTTTTTTCTTTTTTATTATTACATTTTTACGTTTTCATAAATACGATTTATCAAAAAATATTGTAAAAACGTGTATAAATTATAATATAAATAAATGTGAAACAATTTTATTTTTTTTATTCTTTTATAATATCTATGTTTTCTCTTGTAAATTTTATTATATTACTCATTATTTTTACAGTTTTATCTGGATATTGTCCTACGGCTGTTTCAGCTGATAGCATTACGTAATTAGCACCGTCTATAACTGCGTTTGCAACATCGCTAACTTCAGCTCTGGTCGGTATTTGATTTTCAATCATGCTTTCAAGCATTTGTGTTGCTATTATTGTGAATTTTTTTTGAAACACACATTTTTTTATTATATATTTTTGCGTTATTGGAACTGACCATATTGGAATCGAAATTCCCATATCACCTCTTGCCACCATTACCCCATTGCATACCTTAAGAATAGAATCAATATTATCAATGCCGGCCTTGTCTTCAATTTTTGCTATAAGCTCACAGTTCTTGTTATTTTTTGATTTTAAAATATCTATTAAAGGCTCCATGTCAGAACTGTTTCTGACAAATGAATTTGCAACAAAATCAGCATTACATTCCAATGCATAAATCAGTCCATCACGATCCTTATCTTCTATTAATGGGAATTTGAGTTCGGCCTTTGGTATATTTATCCCTTTGTGTTCTTTTAAAATATAATCTGCTTGAACTTTAGTTACAATCTCATTATTTGTTGATGATAAAACTTCAAGCGAAATATTTCCGTCATCTATAAATATGTCTAGTCCTTTTTTAATATCTGTTAACGAATTTTTGTAATCAATAAAAATTTTTTCATTATTATTAACATATTTTTCTTTTACATTTGTAAGTATTAATTTCTGTCCTTTTTTTATTCTTATTTCACCATTTTTTATCTTACCAATTCTTATTCTGTGTCCTTCAAGATCAACAAGTGTTTTTATTTGTTTATTGTATTTTTTATTTAAAGTTTTTATTAGATTAAAATCTTTTTCATGTTCTTCATATGTTCCGTGTGAAAAATTAAACCTTGCTACACTCATTCCATTATCTGACATTTTTTTTAAAATTTTAAGAGAACGCGTTGATGGCCCCATCGTACAAATAATTCCCGTTTTACTCACCTTTGAAGCTCCTTTTTTAAAACAGACATAACAGATAACTATTGATATACGTTTAATATGTAAAAAATATACGTATTTTTTCATAAATCTGTTATTAAAAAGTCATTGTAACTAAGTATTTATAAATACACTTAATGTCAAATGGACTGAATAAATTCTTCTCAATTACTAAAAAATAATAGAAAAAGCGTACTCTTAAAAAGATAGAATTTGATTCTATGCAAAAAAAACATACATACTACAACGTTCAGCTCTCAAATAAAATAAATACACCACGCATTGTATACAAATTTTGAACTCAAGTCAATTATTTTGACTTTATAATTGCTGCATTTTGCGCTAACAGATCAGCTTTGTTATTTCCAATGTTACCGGTATGGCTTTTTATATGTCTCCATTCAATTTTTACACTTGTATTGAGAATAAAGTTTACATATTCTTTTGAAAGAATATTTTTTGCTTTCCATTCTCCTGTTATAAATTTTTCTATACCGCTATAATCGTAATTAATTCTTATTTTTTTTACACTATTGTTTTCACACCATTTTATTGTTTCAATTACAGACTTTAATTCTCCTCCAAATTGTCTGGATTTAATGTTTGAAATAGTTCCTGAGATTTTTGCTTTTATTTCATTTCCAAGATAAATTACAGATCCATATCCAGTTTTATTTGCAATATATGAGCCATCAACAAATGCTTCGTATATATTACTATCAAATGAATATATATCAAAATAATTTATTTTGTTCCATGATGAATCCACGATTTTGTCAATTGCGTTATTGTAATGATGAAAATGTTTTTTTATTAAATACGTGTTTTTTGTTGGTTTATAATATATTAAAATAGTTCCGTAAAATTTGTTATTAAAAAAAACAATAAGTTTAACAAAATAATCAAAAAAAGAGTCGTTATTAAAAAAAATTTTTATTTTTTGTTTTTTAAGAACGTTTTGTAATTTTAATGCAATATTTTGAAGTTTATCTTTGTACGGTGTTATTTTATTCATATTGAATTGTTGTTTTTTTCTATAAATCTGAAAACCTTCTCTGGAATTTCTTTTTTTGTTGGTGCTCCAAGTTCTTTTAATTTTTGTGCTTTTTCTATAATACTCCCACCTTTTTTATCTGATGAACAAAGTATTTTTATAGCTTCCTGTGTTTTATTTTTTGCTTCTAATATTTTATTATCGGCTTCTACTAAGATATTGATAAATTTGACAAATTTGTCATAAAGGCTGCCACCTTGTTTTGCTATTTCGATTACATTTTTTTTTTGATATTCTTGTTGCCATATGTATTCTATTGTTTTTAAAGTTGCCAAAAACGTTGATGGACTAGCGATTACTATATTTTTTTTAAAAGCATAAGCCATAATATCTGGTCTATCTTTTACCGCAAGCGAAATAGCCCCATCTATCGGTATAAACATTAAAATATACTCTGGATGATTTAAGCTTTCTATGTTTGTATAATCTTTCGAAACAAGCTCGTCGATATGTTTTTTTATACTTGTAGAATGCTGTTTTAAGTATAATTTTTTATCTGATTCATTTTGTGAATTATAATATTTTTCGTAAGCCGTAAGCGAGGTTTTAGCATCTATTATAATATGCTTCTTGTTTGGCAAGTTCACTACGTAATCTGGAATTTTTTTTTCATCATTTGCTTCAAATTGTTTTTGAGATACATAATTTATACCTTCTGTCATTCCAACATATTCAAATAATCTTTTGATACTTAATTCTCCCCATATTCCTTGAATTTTACTTTCGCCTTTTAATGCACCCGCCAAGTTGTTAGCATCTTCGCTTATTTTTTTATTAATATCAATTAATTTTTCTAATTCTTTTCTTAATTCTGACATTTTTTCAGCTTCGTAGATTTGAAGATTTTCAATGTTATTTTTAAATTCATCAATTTTTATTTTAAATGGATTCACGATATTTTCAAAAGAAGTTTTGTTTATATTTGTAATTTGCATATTTTTTTCTTCTAACACTCTTGAAGCGATGTTTTCAAATTCTATTTTTAAATTTTTATTGAGTTTTTCTTGATCTTTTATTTGCTCAGTTAAATTTTTAATTTCCTGATCTTTTGTTGCATTGTGTTTTACTAAAGATATGTGCTTGTATATAACCGTAAGCACACCAATCGCGAATCCAGATATAAAAAACAAAATAGGAATTGTAATGTTGTTCATAATGAAAACCGTTCACAAAGTGAATTTTAACATAAAATTATTTCTATTTTCAAATTCAACAATAAAAACGTTCCAATTTTTAAAATGTAATTTAAAATTATTTTATTTTATTCTTGTTGTAACATATTTCTTTATAATTACAATATTTGCATGAAATTATGTTGCCTGTGAAATGAAAGCTTTCTTTATTTTTTGGTATATTTTTTTCTATGTTAGTTAAATATTTATACATATCCTCTATTTCTCTTACTACTATATTTTCGAATTCAGTAATTGAATCGTCAAATATTTCAATATTTTTTTCTTCGTATTTTGGGTATAAATAAGCCGCAATCGGGATAATATTGTTTGATTTTTTTTTAAAATGATAACTTGCCCAAAATGCATATCCTGTTAATTGTTTGGAGTGTTTTTTTTTGTTTGGTTTTCCAGTTTTCCAATCGATAATATATATATTGTTAAGTGCTGGAAGTAATAAGTCAACCTTACAAAATGCTTTATAATTTTTTATTCTGAATTCACCGAACCCATCAGGCTCTATTATCCATTCATCGTTTTTTGAAATAGCGTTTTTTGTGATCCATACAAATCTTTTGCTGTTGAGAAAATTTTCTAATATTTTTTTAATTTTTTCATAAATTTTTAATGGCAATATAATTTCGCCGTTATAATAATGTTCAAAAAAAATCTTTGAATGACAATGTTCTTTAGTTATTTTAAGCGAATATTGAAAAAATTTATCTTTATTTATTGGTTTTATATTTTTTTGATATCTTTTAAATATACTTTTCATGATATCGTGTACTATATTACCAATTTCCAAAGGTTTTGATGTTAAATTTTTTAAAAATTGTATTTTTTCATATGGTATTTCGTCGTCAAATTTTGAGTAATAGTCGTAAAAATACTGTCTTTTACAATTTAAAAATTTTTCGTATCTTGAAATTGACCAGCCAAGTGTTTCTGTGTAATCAAATTTTTTTATATTTTTCATTGAAAGTGTGTTTTCCTATTTATTTTACGATCTATTACAACAATTAATTTCTTAGTAGTTACCATAGCATACATGTATTTTAAGTGCAATCGCAAAATCATTTACGAATTTTCAAAAAGAAATATATTTTCATCCGTAAGGAGTTATAAGTTTGCATACATTATTCCTAATTCGTTTTAATATTGATAAATTTGTACATTCGTAAATGGTCGTTAGTTTTGCTTTTTCTTTTTTTTTTTTGATGATTTCATTTAGTCTTGTCGCTAGTTCTTTACTAAATATTTCAATATTGGATTCAAAATTTAATTTAAGGCTTCTAACATCCCAATTTGACGATCCTATAAAGACCCATTCATTATCGATTAAAAAAAATTTGCTATGATCAAAAGGCAACGTGGTTCGATAGATTTTAATGCCTTTTTCTACTAGACGTTGAAAATTTGCCCTAACAGCATAATTTATAAATAAATAATCAGTTTTATCTGGAATTATTATTTCTATTTTAACACCTTTCATTGATGCAATTTCAAGAGCAGTTAGTATATTATTTTCAGGAAGAAAATAAGGAGTTACTATTGTTATTTTATTTAATGCTGTATTTATTGCGCCACGTATCATCAATTCTATTACGTCGTTTTTATTGTCAGGACCGTCTGAGATCAATCTTGCTGGAATCTTAAAAAAATCAATAATATTATTATCACCATTTACTTTTTCGTATCCTAATATTGGCTCAAACTTCTTCCCTGTAGCAAATTCCCAATCGTTTTTAAACATTTCAGATATCTGTGATACGATAGGACCGTTAATTTTAAACATAATATCTAGAATACCTTTTTTTAAATTATTTATCAGTATATTTGCTCTTGAAAAATTCATTCCACCAAAAAAAGCTATTTTACCATCTATTATTACAGCCTTTCTATGATTTCTTAAATTTATAAAAATTGTTGAAATTGGAATTTGTGGAGGAAGAAATACGGCGTATTCTAATCCATCGATTTTTGCTAATTTTTTTTCTATTGATTTACGAAAAAAATTTATAATACCTACTCCATCTATCAGTATTTTTATAGTTACTCCATTTTTTATTGCTATTTTAAATGCATTTAAAAACTTTATTGTTTCAGTATCGTAGTTGAAAATGTAACTTGATATCAAGATTTCTTTTTTTGCATTTTGTATTTCGCTTATCATTTCTGGGTAAGTTTCAACGCCGTTTTGCAAAGGTGTTACAGAATTTTCAGAAACGAATTTCTTTTGATATATATTGTACCCAAAATTTACAAATTGATTATAATTTTTTGGTAAATTTTTTATCATTTGATATGATTGTTTTATTTGTGTGTTATATTTTTTTTTTAAGCGAACACCCTTCCTTTTTACTCTGTTTACCCCGAAAAATATATACAAAATTGTTCCGATAAATGGTGATAGAAAAATAAGCCCTATCCATCCCATTGAACTTTTTACATCGTCTTTATGCAGTAACACATGCACGCTAACTACAATAAATATTGATACATAAATGAATGACAAAAAAATAGCTTGTAAATTAAAGTTAATAAAGTTCAATTAAGTATTCTTGATTATGTTATTGTAATAATATGTTAATTTTTGTTATTATACATTAAATTGTTAAAAAAAACATTTTTCTTTGTATTCTGATTACACGATATATTTGATAATGATGTTATACCATTACATTGCCACATTGTATATTGTAGATGTGTTAGTTGACATAAAATAGTAATTAATCGTGTTAATTTACGTCACTTTCATAGATTTTTTTATCAATTATATGATTAAAATTAACACTTATTATATTGCACTAAATAATTATACGTAAAATTACATGTGTAAATGATATTTGATAATTTTTTGGATAAATACATGATAATAAATACTGAAACAAAATTATTTGCAATTTTAGGACATCCGATAAAGCAGTCACTTTCACCTCAGATACAAAATGAATGGTTTAAAAAAGAGGGTCTAAATTGTGTTTACCTTGCATTTGATCAAGACTGTGATCATCTTGACGAAGCGGTGAAAGCTATAAAACTTTTTGACTTTTGCGGTGTTAATATAACTGTACCATATAAGATTGAAATAATTAAGTATGTTGATTTTTTAGATGACATTGCAATGAAAATAGGAAGTGTAAACACTTTGAATTTTGTAAATGGTAAAATTCATGCATATAATACTGATTATCTAGGATTTACATATGATTTATTGGCAAAAAAAGTTGATCTGGAAAATAAAAATGTACTTGTGATTGGAGCAGGTGGAAGTGCCAGGGCTGTAATATATTCTTTAAAAAATAAAAGAGTTAAAAAGATATATGTAGCAAATAGAACAATAAAAAATGCTAATCGACTTGCAAATATTTTTGAATTGGATGTTGTCAATATTAGCAATATTGATTCCATAATTTCTGATATAGATTTACTTGTGAATACATCTTCATGCGGATTAAATGATGGAGACACTCTTCCTTTTGACAGTGCAATTGATGTTAAAGATAATTTGATCGTATATGATTTAATTTTTAATAAAAGTACTCCATTTGTAAAATTTGCAAAACTTAAAAAATTAAGAATATTTACTGGAGAAGGGATGCTTATTTATCAGGGTGCCTTTGGGTTTAAAATATGGACAGGGAAATATCCTGATATTACGATTGCTGAGAATATTCTGAAGAAATTTGTTAAATGAAAAATGCAGTAATAATATTGGCGGCTGGTTTTGGAAAAAGATTTTGTGATGAAATTTATGACAAGAGTAGTAGAAGAATTTTTAAGCAATTTTTGGATATTAATGGTAAACCAGTATTTTTATGGAGCGTTGAAACTTTTGAATCAATAAAAACATTTGAACAAATAATTATTGTCGTTCCGCCGATGATGATTGATGAATTGTCTTTGAGATATAAAAAATATAAAGCAAATTTTATCATAGGTGGAAATGAAAGATTTGATTCCGTAAAAAAAGCCCTTTCTGTTGTTAATCGTGATATTGATTTCATAGCTATCCATGATGCAGCAAGGCCGCTTATATCAAGAAAAGATATTTTAGCTGTTTTAAGAAGTGCAAAGAAAACTGGCGCTGCAGTAGCTGTTGAGAAAATTAAAGATACTGTTAAATTAGTATCATGTAATGATAAAAAAAACATTAACAGTAAATATATATTGAAAACTTTAGACAGAACAGTTTTGAGAAATGCACAAACACCACAAATATTTAAGTCAAAGATTATTAAAAAGGCTTATTTTAGAAATGTAAAAAAAATAATTGCAGTTACTGATGACTCTCAGCTTGTTGAAAATTTAAAAATTAATGTTTCTGTTGTAGAAACAAAATTTCCAAATTTTAAAATAACAACAAGACAAGATTTTGAATTAGCGATTGCAGTTTTTTTTTTGAATAAAAGATATTGAAAAATTATTTAATAAATTTGTAGCGTATTTTGTCTATGATATTTAAATGAATGTATATAGTCAAAAATAAATATAAAAATAAAATAATGTGAAGTATAAAATTATGTATGTTGGATTTGGTTACGATATTCATAGATTTAAAAAAAATAAGCCTTTGATTTTGGGTGGTGTTATTATAAAAAGTAATGTTGGCCTTGATGGGCATAGTGATGCTGACGTTTTGATTCATGCAATAATGGATGCATTACTTGGTGCCGCTGGACTTGATGATATAGGGCATTTTTTTCCTAATACAGATTCAAAATATAGGAATATTTCAAGCGTTTGTCTTTTAAAATTTGTTTATGATGAGCTGCGAAATCGTAGATTTTGTGTCAATAATATTGACTCTGTTGTTATAGCAGAAATTCCTAAATTATATCCATTTGTTGAAGATATGAAACAGAATATTTCTGAGATTATCAAGTTGAAAAAAATAAGGATTGCCATAAAAGCAACCACAAATGAAGGGATAGGATTTGTTGGAGGGTGTAACGGCATAGCTGCAATGTCTGTCGCTTCGATTATTTCTGTTAATAAAGAGTAAAAAAATGACGATAAAAATTTATAATACGCTTACAAACAGAAAAGAAGAGTTTAAACCGCAAAAAGAAAAATTTGTTTCAATGTATGTATGTGGTATAACGCCATATGACGAAATGCACTTAGGCCATGCAAGGTCTTATGTGGTGTTTGACGTTATCAAAAGACATTTGTTAAAAAGAGGATACGTTATAAAACATGTACAAAACTTTACTGATATTGATGATAAAATTATTAAAACGTCTTATGAAAAAAACATGTTTCCATCCGAACTTACCGATATATATATAAACGACTATTTTATACAGATAGAAAAATTAAATATTTTAAGAGCTGATAAATATCCACGTGTTACTGATAACATTGATAAAATAATTTGCTTTATTAATGAACTTATTAAAAATGGATTTGCCTATGAAAGTAATGGTAGCGTCTATTTTTCAGTTGAAAAGTTTAAAGATTATGGGAAATTATCAAAAAGAAGTATTGTTGATTTAAAAAGTACAATTAACAGAGTTAACAATGTTGATTTTGGTAAAAGAGCGATTCTTGATTTTGTATTGTGGAAAAAAATGAAAAATAATGAACCGAATGAAGCTATTTGGGAAAGTCCGTGGAGCAGTGGTCGCCCTGGTTGGCATATCGAATGCTCAGCGATGTCATTTGAATTGCTTGGCGAAACCATAGATATACATGGTGGAGGCCAAGATTTAATATTTCCTCATCATGAGAATGAAATCGCTCAAAGTGAAGCAAGAAATAATAAACAATTTGTCAAATATTGGATACATAATGGTTTTGTAACAATAAATAGAGAAAAAATGTCAAAATCATTAAATAATTTTTTTAGTTTAAATTCTGTTTTTAAAAAATACAGTCCGCGTGTTGTACGCTATTATTTATTGTCACAAAATTACTTAAATCCATTGAATTTTTCTGAAAATGGGATTGAAAACGCAAAAAATACAATAGATGGCATAGATGAATTTTATACTAAACTTGTTTCCTCCATTGCAAATATGACAGCAAAGAAAATTTGGCAAATAGAAAAAAATATAATTGATAAAGATTTAATTGTTTTACAGAAAAATTTTTTAAGTGCGCTTGATGATAATTTTAATTTGCAAATTGCTTTATCTTACTTACATGAATTAAAAAATATAACATTAAGAGATTTTTTTTGCGTTAATACAGATAGGCTTTATCAGTTAAAAGTTCTTTTTGAAGATTTTGCAGAAGTATCATTAGGCATTACCTTACCAAAAGTACAATATAGTGATGCTGCAGAATCAGAACTATTACATAATTTGTTAAATAAAAGAAATGAAGCAAGAAAAAATAAGAATTGGACTGAGTCTGACAAATTAAGAAGATTAATATATAACAAAGGGTATAGAATAATTGATAATAAAAATGGTAATTCAATCTTAGTTAAAAAAACGTAATTTTTTACCAATATATTCACAGTATTTATAAAAAAAGTTATATTGAGATTGTTAAAATGTATGTTTTAACATATATAAAATCTGTTTAATGGTTTGAATAAAATAGAGAAAGGTTAAATATAAAAATATATCGTGTTTAAAAATAATTTTTTTTTAACAGAAAATAATATTATTTATGGCCGCAATCCTGTTCTAGAACTTTTAAAATCAAATAAACGAAGTATAAACAAAATAATTCTTTCAAAAACAGCAAGAGGGGCAAAAATTTCAGAAATCGTTAATCTTGCTAAGAAAATTGGTGTATCTATACATAATGTTCCACCCAAAAAATTAGATGGTTTTTCTAAAAATTCACAAGGAGTATTAGCTGATGTTTCACCTATAAAATATGTGGACTTGCGTAAATCGATTGAAAAAGCAAAAATAGCTCATAAATCATTGTTCGTAATTTTAGATGGTATAAACGATCCGCATAATTTTGGTGCAATTATAAGAAATTGTGTTGTTTTTGATGTTGATAGTATAATTGTTCCAAAATGGCGAGCAGTTGGAGTAAATAATACTGTAGTAAAATCTTCGTCTGGTGCTGTAGAATATATTTCGATATCACGTGTTTCAAACATAAATCAAACTATATCTTTACTAAAAAAAAATGGGTTTTTAATAATTGCAGGTGTTCAAAGTGATGGGTGCACATTAGAAAAAATCAATCTTTATTTTCCAATGGCTATAATAATTGGAAATGAAGGATTAGGAGTTAGCTGTTTAACAAGAAAAAAATGTGATTTTTTGATATCGATTCCACAAAAAAAAGAAATTTCCTCATTAAATGCCTCATGTGCATCAGCTATCATTCTTTATGAAATATCAAAAGCAAGATTGTAGTATATTGATCTACAAGATTTATATAATACGTACGTTAACATTATTATGTGTTTATAAATTTAAAAGATTGATTTTTTTAGATTTAATATGTAGAATAAAAAACGTTCTATTCTATATAGATATCGTAATTATGTTTTGTTATTTGTTTATATTTTTTTTTGTTATGTTGTAATAATGAAGGTGGGGTTTTGTTATGAATAAACGTACCTATTTACCTAAGCGTGATATTATTTCTGACAGAAAATGGCATTTACTAGATGCAAACGGTAAAATATTTGGTAGAATTGCTGTTGAGATAGCAAAGCTTTTAAGTGGTAAAAATAAAGTTTTTTACACGAACCATGTTGATTGTGGTGACTTTGTCGTTGTTGTAAATGTAAATAAGATTGTTTTTACAGGTAAAAAATTGGATCAAAAAATGCATTTTACTCACTCTGGATATCCAGGTGGCACAAAGTTTGTTCCTTATTCAGTTTTAATGAATGTTATGCCAGAAAAAGCTTTGTTTTATGCTGTTAAAGGTATGCTTCCTAAAAATAAACTTTCAAGTAAACAAATGACGAGACTTAAAATTTTTAAATACGATAAACATAATCATGCTGCACAAATTTGTAATATTGATAGTAATTTAAAATCTAAATTTATACCAGGAAAATAATGAGCGATATTCCTTATTGTATTGTATCTGTAGGTCGTAGAAAAAATGCTGTTGCTAGGATAAAAATTTTTAACAACGGTAGTGG
>JAIRSP010000069.1 GCA_031255375.1 Endomicrobium sp. | reverse complement strand
ATGATTGATAGAGAAAGAAAAGAATTTGAATGTGAAATAAAAGAGAAAAGACATTTCATTCATAATGCTGAAAATAGATTAAACCAACGTGAGAGTAATTTGGATCGTAAAATGGATGTAATTGATAGAAAAGATAAAGATCTAATAGTAAGAGAAAGAAAAATTCTTTCAAAAGAACAATTACTTTCCGATAAACTTTTAGAAATTGATAAACTAAAAGAGGAACAAAAAAAAAATCTCGAAAAAGCTTCAGAAATGACAAGGGAGCAAGCAAAGGAATCTCTTGTAAACGAAATGAGGAACGAAGCAGAACAAGATGCGATTGTATTGTTGCAAAAACTTGAACAAGAAACACGTGAAATTGCCGATAAAAAATCTAGAGAAATTCTTTCCATTGCTATACAAAGAATTGCGGCAGATTATACTGCTGATATTACGACATCAACTATTCAAATTCCAAATGATGAAATAAAAGGAAGAATTATAGGAAGAGAAGGTAGAAATATCAGGGCTTTCGAACATTTGACCGGTGTTGATTTGATAATCGATGATACACCGGAGGTTATAACTGTTTCTGCATTTGATGGTGTAAGAAGACAAATAGCAAAAATATCTTTGGAGAGATTAATTGTGGATGGAAGAATACATCCTGCAAGGATTGAAGAAACTATTGATAAAGTAAAAAATGAGATGGATCAACACATTAAAGATGTTGGAGAGCAAGCGGCGATAGATGCTGGAATTCCTGGAATTAACCCTGAAATTATTAAATTACTTGGAAAATTGAAATATAGAACTTCTTATGGGCAAAATCAATTACAACATACGCTGGAAGTTGTATGGCTTGCTGGATCAATGGCCAATGAACTTGGTGTTGATGTGGCTTTTTGTAAAAAAGCAGCATTGTTACATGATATAGGAAAAGCTGTTGACCATGAAGTTGAAGGCACTCATCATCAAATTTCTGCTGATATAGCAAAAAAATATGGTGAATCTGATAAAATGATAAATGCAATTTTGTCACATCATGAAGGAATTGAACTTCCAAAAAGTCCAGAGGCTTTTGTTATAACTACTGCAGATATAATTTCTGCATCAAGACCAGGTGCGAGACGTGAATCTGTAGAATATTATTTAAAGCGTTTAGAAAAATTAGAAAAAATTGCTAAAAATTTCGAAGGTGTACTGATAGCATATGCAATTCAAGCTGGTAGAGAGATTAGAATACTGGTAGAATCTGAAAGTATCAATGATAAACAAATGCAATTTTTAGCTCACGATATAGCAAAAAAAGTCGAACGAGAATTAGAATATCCTGGTCAAATAAAAATTACTGTTATTCGTGAAACTAGAGTACAGGTGCTTGCGAAATGATTTTTTGATAAATGTTGATCAAAATATAAAAAGTATTATAAATTTGGCTTTATTTTTTTAAAAAATACATTCAATAAATAATTCAAATTTTTTATTGCTTATAGCAACAAAATAAAATGGTATAATTTAGTTGGTAAATTATAAAGTTTGTTTTTTTTATAAATTTTTAGTTTTTATGAAAGTAAAACTGTATAATTTAAATTTATAATTGTTAGTTTAATAAAATGCAATGCTTGAAAAAAAAGATGAATTTGAAAAATATTTATCTGAAATAATAGATTATGTAAACTTAACGTTAACAAAAATTTTACCTAACGATAATTCTGATATTTCAAAATGTATGCGTTATAGTGTTTTGTCTGGAGGAAAAAGACTGCGTCCGGCGCTTGTTATTTTAAGTGCAGAAATTTTTGGTGCAAAAGCGAGTGACGTTATATATGCAGCATGTGCTGTTGAGTATATTCATACATATTCTTTAATACACGATGACTTACCTTCAATGGACAATGATGATCTACGTAGAGGAATTCCTTCGAGTCATAAAAAATTTGGTGAGGCATTGGCTATTTTATGTGGTGACGCTTTGCTTACTGAATCGTTTAATCTTATAACAAAATCAAATAGTAGTGAAAAAAATATAAATGAAGCTATAAAAATTCTTGCAAATTATAGTGGATATAAATGGATGATCTTAGGTCAATCTAATGATATTGCTAAATATAATGTGTTTGATAAAAAAATACTAAAAAAAAAATTAAGAATGATTTATATCCAAAAAACAGCAGCTTTAATAATTGCTAGTTTAAAAATAGGTGCAGTTTTAGTTGGTGTAAATAAAAAAAACCTGGAAGTTCTCAAAAATTATGGGATGAATATAGGTATGGCATTCCAAATAATTGATGATATTTTTGATGCACGTTTTGATAATAAATTACAGAATATAAAAAATGTGCAAATAGGAAGAAAACTTACAACATTTTCTTTATATAATATACATGAAGCTAAAAGAAACGCAGAAAAATACATAGCAAAGGCTAAAAAAAATATAAGAATTTTTGGTAAAAAATCTGATATGTTTATCAAATTTGTAGACTATATTTTTAGTAAAAATATTGTTGATTACTGAAAATATGAATTATATGTTAATTTTTTATAGACAAAGCGTGCTTTAATTGGAGGTATTTTAATAACTTGTGAGAATATTAGATACCGTAAATGATCCAAAAGATTTAAAAAAAATAGATAAAAAAGATTTAGTTTGTCTTGCAAATGATATACGTGCAGAAATAATAAATACAGTATCAAAAAATGGTGGCCATTTAGCCTCAAATCTTGGCGTTGTTGATCTAACAATTTCAATACATTATGTATTTAATTCTCCATATGATAAAATAATATGGGATGTTGGTCATCAATCTTATGCACATAAAATTATTACTGAAAGAAAAAATAAACTTGATACGATAAGAATACATAATGGATTAAGCGGATTTCCAAAAATATCAGAATCAAAGTACGATGCATTTGGAACAGGCCATTCATCAACGTCAATTTCTGCTGCATTAGGATTTGCTGCTGCAAGGGATATAAAAAAAGAAAATTATAAAATAATTGCTATTATAGGCGATGGGGCTATGACTGGTGGACTTGCCTTTGAAGGATTACAAAATGCCGGACACTTGAAAAAAAATATGCTTGTTATTTTGAATGATAATGAGATGTTTATTTCGAAAAAAGTTGGCGCTATTGCGGGGTATTTTGCGAAACTTTTAACTATTGGTATGGCAAGAAAATTTGAGGAAAAAATTATGAAAACTATTAGCAGATTTCA
The DNA here is from genome assembly GCA_031255375.1 of Endomicrobium sp. Next base: position 4,415 of record JAIRSP010000069.1, on the reverse strand, counting down.
TAATTTTGGGTCTTCATTTGGCAAATTCATAAGAAGGTTAAAGGTCATGCTTTTTCCTGGTATGCTTTTTGAAGAAATGGGGTTTACATATATAGGGCCCGTTCAAGGTCACGATATATATAATCTTATTACAGTTTTTGAGAATTTAAAAAACATGAGTGGACCTATATTATTACACGTAATTACAAAAAAGGGAAAAGGATATCGTTTCGCAGAGGAAAATCCAATAAAATTTCATGGAGTTGATAAATTTGATATTAATACAGGAAAGACATCATATAATAAAGCTATTATTACATGTACAAAAGTTTTTTCTAACACACTTGTTAATCTGGCTAGCTTTGATAATAAAATAGTTGCGATAACTGCTGCTATGCCAGAGGGTACTGGTCTTGACAATTTTGCACAAAAATTTCCAGATAGGTATTTTGATGTTGGTATTGCAGAAGGTCATGCCGTTACTTTTGCAGCCGCAATGGCGGCTGCAGGCATGCGCCCAGTATGTGCAATCTATTCAACTTTTATTCAAAGAGCAATTGATAATATCATACATGATGTTGCACTTCAGAATCTTCCAGTTGTTTTTGTTTTAGATAGGGCAGGATTCGTTGGAGAAGATGGCTGTACTCATCATGGATTATTTGATTTATCATATTTAAAGTATGTTCCAAATATTATCATTATGGCGCCTTCAGATGAAAATGAATTACAACATATGCTTAAAACTGCATTATACTCAAATAAACCATGTGTAATAAGATATCCAAAAAATTATTATACAGGAGTTAGTCTTGATAGTGTGCCAAGCATATTAAAAATAGGACAAGCAAGAATTTTAAGATATGGATCAGATATTTGTTTTCTTGCAATTGGCAATCATGTTAAAACATGTTTAGATGCTGCAAATTTATTATTTAAGAAAAATAATTTAGACTGCTATGTTGTTGATATGAGATTTTTGAAGCCACTTGATTTTAGCATTACGATGAAAGAAATTTTTATTAAAGTAAAAAAAATTATTACTATTGAAGAAAATGTTTTGATAGGTGGTTTTGGCGAAAGTATAAAATCTTTTTTATGTAATGAAAATGTTGTTGTTAAATGTATTGGACTACCTGATAAATTTATAGAGCATGGTGATTTAGCCGTTTTAAGAAAAAAATATGGCCTTACATCTGAAAACCTTGTGAAAGAAGCTTTGAAAATAATTTAAAACACGTGATCTTTATATGTTGTTTAGAAGAAGTGTTTTTGCATATTAACGTATACTAGAAAGTTTTATTTGAGGTGATGACAAAATGTATGATCATATTAAAATAGAAAAAAAATGGCAAAAAAAGTGGAAGATAGATAAAATTTTTTCAAGTGATGTGCAACAAGATAAGGAAAAATATTATTGTTTAGTTATGCTTCCGTATCCATCTGGAAATTTGCATATGGGACACGTCAGAAATTATGTTATAGGTGATATTTTTGCGCGCTTTAATAGAATGATTGGGAAAAATGTTTTGCATGTTATTGGTTGGGATTCATTTGGCCTTCCTGCTGAAAATGCTGCAATTAAAAACAATATCCATCCTGCAAAATGGACAAAGCAAAATATTTCATGTATGAAAGAACAAATTAAATTGTTTGGCATTTCATATGACTGGAATAAAGAAATTTCCACGTGTGATCCTGAGTATTACAGATGGAATCAATGGTTTTTTATAAAAATGTGGAAAATGGGATTGGTTTTTAAAAAGAACGCAAATGTCAATTGGTGTTCATCATGCTGTACCGTTCTTGCAAATGAACAGGTGATAAACGGAATGTGTTGGAGATGTGATTGTCATATAGAACATAAAAAATTAGAACAATGGTTTATAAAAATTACTGATTACGCTGAAGAACTTTTAGAAGGGCATAAAAAACTTATTGGTTGGCCAAGTCAAGTTATATCTATGCAAAAAAATTGGATAGGAAAATCCTATGGATTGGAAATTTATTTTGAATTAAAAAATATTAATAAAAAATTAATTGTATTTACAACGAGGCCAGATACACTCTTTGGTGTAACATTTATTGTTATAGCTCCAAATCATGAGATCATTTATGAAATAAAATCTGAAATTACTAATTATGATGAAGTTTTAAGATATATGACAGCTAGTTCCAAAAAAACAAGTATTGAAGGAGAATTAAATAGAGAGAAAACTGGTGTAAAACTTAATGGAATCAAAGCAGTAAATCCAATTACAAAAAATGAAATTCCAGTTTTTATCTCAGATTATGTTTTATCAAATTATGGAACAGGGATAATTATGGCAGTACCTGCACATGATCAAAGAGACTTTGAATTTGCGAAAAAATACGATCTTCAAATAATTGATGTGATAAAACATAATAATAATTGTACAGTTAAATCAAATTATAAATATGAGCGTGATTGTTTTTGCGGTGGATCACTTGTAAATTCAGATAAATTTAATGGATTGAAATCTATCGAAGCGCTTAATTTAATTTCTGAATGGATTGAAAAACATAAATATGGTAAAAAAGTTACAAATTTTAAACTTAAAGATTGGCTTATATCAAGACAAAGATATTGGGGAACGCCTATACCTATAATTTATTGCAAAACGTGCGGTGTTCTTCCAGTTCCTGAAAAAGATTTACCAGTATTACTTCCTGAAAACGTTAAATTTATAAAAAAAAAAATAAAATCACAACTAAAATTAAGTAAAAATTTTATCAATGTAAAATGTTATAAATGTGGTATGGATGCCAAAAGAGAAACCGATACAATGGATACGTTTGTTGATTCATCATGGTACTATGCAAGATATTGCGACGCACATAATGACAATATCGTTTTTGATAGTAAAAAAGTAAATTATTGGATGCCGGTTAATCAATATATTGGTGGAATAGAACATGCTTGTATGCATTTAATATATTCAAGATTTTGGTATAAATTTATGAGGGATTTAGGTATTGTAAGTCATGATGAGCCGTTTGAAAATCTATTAACACAAGGAATGGTTACCTTGAATGGTAGCGCTATGTCTAAATCAAAGGGAAATGTTGTAAGTCCAGACGAGATGGTTAAGATGTATGGAGCTGATACGGTAAGGCTTTTTATTCTTTTTTCTACAACTCCGCAAAAACAGTTTGATTGGTCTTCCAAAGGAATAGATGGATGTTATAGATTTATAAACAGAATAATACGTCTTTACGATTTGATTTGTGTTAAATCTAAGACTTCAGCATCAAAAGAAGAAAAAATAAATATTTTAAAAATAATGCACGAAACAATTGAGGAAGTTACAAACAATATTAAAAAAAAATTTAAATTTAATACTGCTATTTCTTCTGTTATGAAACTTGTAAATGTTTTATATAATTATAAATATCATTCAAATGATAACGGCGTATCACTTGAGGTTTACAAAAATATCATTATTATGATGACGCCGTTTATACCTCATGTTTGTGAAGAAATATGGGAAATGTTAGGGTGTAGGAATTATGTATCGACCAGCAATTGGCCAATTTTTAAAAATAATTTTATAAGAAAAACATATATAGATCTTCCTGTTCAAATAAATGGAAAATTAAGAGGAAAAATAATTATACATACAGATGCTAAGGATAGTGATGTTAGAGTAATTGTTGAAAATGACAGTAAAATATCAAATTTTTTAAAAAATAGAAATATACTAAGATTTATATACATTAAAAATAAAATAGTTACTTTAGTTATTGAATAACATAAATATCGTAGAAACAAAAAAGTATTATGAAAAAAAAAATAGCGTTTTTTTTTATATTTTGTATTAATATTGTTAAAGTTTCGTCGGTATATTGTATTGAAAGTAAAATATATGTAAGTCCATTTAATAATTATACTAGCGAAATTAATCTTGAAGTTGAATTTACAAACATTATGATAGATGAAATCTTAAATGATGGACGTATTTGTATTGTAAATACCATTGATTTTGCTGATAAGATTTTAAGTGCTAATATTAATCAATATACTATAGAAAAATTATTTTCTTTGTATAGCAACAATTATTTCAAACGATATGAAATATTAATTATGGCTAATATTATTCTTGTTGACAAAAATACAAGTGCAATATTGTGGAACGAAAGTGTAAAATTTATGAGTATAGTTGATCGTACAGATAATTTAGAAAATATTAGACATAATATATGGAAAATGTTTTCAAGAAATATTATAAAACAAATAATTAAAATTTGTAGTTAATTTATTTTGCGAGTTTTTTTGTATGTCTCTGTTAAAAATCCGTGATTTTGATGAATTAGTACCTAATAAAAAAATATCACCAGTTTATTTATTTATAGGAGAGGAATTTTATCTTTTGGATTTGTGTGTTAAAAAAATAAGAAAAATTATTTGTGTAGAC
>JAIRSP010000035.1 GCA_031255375.1 Endomicrobium sp. | reverse complement strand
ACATCCATTTTACGATCCAAATTACTCTCACGTTGGTTTAATCTATTTTCAGCATTATGAATGAAATGTCTTTTCTCTTTTATTTCACATTCAAATTCTTTTCTTTCTCTATCAATCATCAACTTTGCCTCTAAAAGAGACTCTTTTGATTTTGTTTCGGCTATCAATTTTGATTCTTTTATAATTCTATTTGAAATTTGTTCTATTGATTTAGCATTTAATTTCGCGTATATAAATCGTAAAATATATCCAATAATTAGAGCAACAAAAACAATTATAATAATTAACACTGTTATTCCCTCTCATCAATTATATCTTTATTTTTGACATAAATGAGTCTTTTATTTGTAACAACAGTCCCAACATTGATATCATGGTTTAATATTGGAATTTTATTTATAACTTGAAAATCATATGCAATTCCTATGGTTTTTTCAGGTGGTACATTTTTGAGCCACAGATCATAACATCCTTTACCATAGCCAATTCTATAACCATATATATCAAAAACTACAGCTGGAATAAAAAATAAATTTATATCATTTTTATTAACAATATTTTTATAACTTATTTTAGGTTGTCTTATACCATAAACTAATTTAAACGCATTTTTTAAATTAGTAATTCTTATAGCATGCATATTACTTATATTTTCATGAATTTTAACTGCTGGAACAACAACTGTTTTTTTATCATCAAATGCTAAATTTATTGCAAAATCAGTAAAAACTTCTGATCCACACGATAAATAAAACATTATAATATCAGCATTTTTATAAATAGATAATTTTTTAATTTTTGAAAAAATAATATCACTGTAATATGCCGATAAAACAGGATTTATCATATCTCTTAATTTTAAAAAATTATGTCTTATTTTTATTTTTTCTAATTTCAAGTAGTCGTTCATAAACTTTTCTCTCATATCCTTTTTTTGTTGCAGAATAAAATTTAATTGGATAAGGCAAATAATTTTGTTGCACATAATGTTTTTTATAATCATGAGGATATTTATAAATGCATTCACATTTTGTTTTTTTGTTAGATGTATTAGAATTTTTCAAATGACCAGGAACATTTCTAACTTTTCCATTTCTTACTTCTGAAATAGCGCGTTCAATAGCAACATATGAAGCATTTGATTTTTGTGCAGAAGCAACATATATTGCTGCCTCTGCTAAAATTATTCTTGCTTCTGGCATACCGATAAATTTAACAGCATTTAAAGCAGAAACAGATAAAATTAAAGCAATAGGGTCGGCGATTCCAACATCTTCAGACGCACAAATTACTATTCTTCTAGCTATAAAATTTGGATCCTCACCAGCTTCAAGCATTTTTGCCATCCAATAAACTGCTGCATCTGGATCGGTACCACGCATTGATTTAATAAAAGCAGAAATACAATCATAATGAAAATTTTCTGATCGATCATATAAAGTTGTTTTTTTTTGTACAGATTCTATAGCTATATTCAAATCGAAGATTTTCGAATTTTTATCGTCTTCAAATTTTATTAAAAACATACCTGCTTCAACAAAGTTTAAAAGCCTTCTAGCATCACCACATGCATTAATTGCTAAATACTCTTTTGCATTTTGCAACATATTAATTTTAAAATTTCCAAATCCTTTTTTTTTATCTTTTAAAACAATTTCTAAAATGCATAAAAGTTCATCTTTTTGCAACGGTTCAAACTCAAAAATCATGCTTCTAGAAACAATTGCAGCGTTAATGCAGGGGAATGGATTTTCGGTTGTTATTCCAATCAATATTATAGTTCCATTTTCAATATATGGAAGCAATATATTTTGTTGTAAACGATTAAAATGATGAAATTCATCAAATACAATAATAGTTTTTCTATTAAACATTTTTATTCTTAATTTAGCATCTTCCATTATTTTTTTAATATCTAATGTCCCAACAGTTACTGCATTTACATATTTATAATAAGACTTTGTTTTTAATGCGATAATCCTTGCTAACGCAGTTTTACCTGTTCCCGGTGGCCCAAAAAAAAGTACAGAACATAGATTGTCGCCTTCTATCAGCCGCCGTAAAAGCTTGCCATCACCAATTATACTTTTTTGTCCTACAAATTCATCAAAATTTTCAGGAAACATTTTTGAAGCCAATGGTTTATATATTTTGCATTGTTTATCATTAATAAGACTTGTGAATAAATCTTCTTGATTCATAGTTTATAATACCATCGATATTAATTATTTTTTACTTTTAATTTTTTTTAAATATGTTTTTTTTCAATTACCATCTTGATGACAGGATACAAATTTATGAAGAAAAATGAAAATTATCTAAACGAATTAGAAATGTATATAAAATATCTGACATTTTATATAAAACTACAACATTTTTTTATAAATCGTGGACAGATTTTGAGTAAATATATATCTAAATAATTACTATCATAACAATATATGATGAACTTCATTCAATTGGTTAATAAGTTTTTTTATTTTTTCATCGTAATTACTCGAAATGTCATTATACAAATCTCTCAATTTAATCAATTCTGTTGCTATTTTTATTGCTGTTAAAGCACTTATTTTCTGTGTATCAGGAATGTTAATATTTTCTCTTTTAACTTCTATCCACCTATCATTAACAAAATTTACAATTCTCTTAAAACCTAACTCGTCAATACTATCTATTTTTAAATCTATCTCTTTACCCATAATTTTTTCGCGTATTGTTATCATATCAATTTTCGACTTTAATAGTATCAATTTTTTTTACAATTCTTTCTATTTTACAAATTGCAAGTCCTACATTCCTTTTTAATAATACACACTCAGCTGCATGTTTTTTACTTCGCTCGTACTCTTTTCTTAAATATTCTATTTCTAACTTAAGCCTACGATTTTCATTATCAAGAATCTTTAATTTTTCTATGATCTTCTTAATTTGAACAACTAGTATTTCTACATTATCCATAGCATATTCCAATATAGATTTAATAAAAATTTACTTGTAAATTTTTACGAAATAATATAGTTCTTTGGGAATATATTGTCCTGACCAAAAATTCCAGAAATATCAAAATTTTTTTTTAATTTTGACATTTCAAAAAATCCTTCATTTCCAAGCATTTTTTTTAAAAAAAAATGTTTTAGCTTCCCTATTCCATGTTCAGCAGAAACCGTTCCGCCAACATCAATTACTTTTTGTGCAATATCAAAACAAATACGTATACACTCATTATATTCATTTTTATTTGAAGCCAAAATATTTGTGTGTAAATGGCTCTCGCCTATATGTCCAAATGTCAATTTAAAAACATCTATATTTTTAAATTTTTCATCAAAAAAATCAATAATCTCCAATAATTTATTTTCAGGAACTGCAAAGTCAGTTCCAATTTTTGGAACATTATTTTTTCTAATTATTTTACTTACATGTTCAGGAATTTTATATCTAAAAATTCTAAATTTTTCTTGTTGTACTAAATTTGAAGCAAACCAAACTTTTTCTAAACAAACATTACTATCAATAATAACATCAATCCATTTTTCTATTAAAAAGTCAGAATCACTATAGTCATACGTATCTTGTTCGAACATTACTCCAGCTACAATGTTTTCTGGTATAGTAGGAAAATCATTTTTTATAATAGATAATGCATTAAAATCAAAATATTCTAAAGACATAGCATTAATAGCGTTTATATTTTTATTTATTTTTGACAATTTAGACATACATTTTATTTTATATATAAATTTGTACAGTTTATTAAAATTATCAAAAAATATAATACCACCAAAAGAATCTTTAAATTGCGGTATAAGCTTAAGAACAGCCTCAACAATAACACATAAAGTGCCCTCTGATCCAATTAAAACATCTACCAAATCTGCGCAAAAACGATTGTAATACCCTGCAGCATTTTTTACAACTGGTAAAAAATATTTTGGAAGAACTATATTTTTTTTTCCTATGTCTGTATCAAAAATTATTTTACCATCATTATCTGCAAAATACTTACCTCTTTCAAAATAGCCTTTAGATCCATCTGAAAAAATAACTTTTAAAGCAACAACATAATCTCTTGTGCTCCCAAATTTAAACCCACGTCCACCGGAGGCATTAGTTGATATATTGCCGCCTATCGATGCGTTTTGCTCAGTTGGATCTGGCGGATACATCCATCCAAATTTAGAAGCTTTCGATTTTATATCACATATTTTTGCTCCAGCTTGAACAACGATTAAAGCATTATTATTATCAAGTTCTTTTATTTCTCCAATTTTGTTAAATTTTTCTAAAGATAATACACATCCACCAAATGCAAGCCCTGAAGCGGTATTCCCAGTTAATGACCCTGCAATAGTTACCGGCATCTTATATTTCGACATTTCCGCTACAAATTTACAAATATCACTATCATTTTCAGCTACAGCAACAAACTCTGCATTTGAACCAGTAACACCTGAATTATCTTCAAAATATCTACAAATTATACTTCTATCTCTTTTTATTATCATATGTAAAACAACATAATTAATTTAACAAATAAAACACATAACATAAAAATGGCAAATCGAAAAACATTCATTGTATACAGTAATGTTTTTGTATGACTATTTTCTTAATTCAATTTCATACTTTTCACGTAACTTGCCTAACAACAAAACCATGCTTTCATTAACTTCTTTATCAACTAATGTTTTATGATCGTTTTGATAAAACAGTCTAATTGAATAACTAATTCTATTTTTTCCAAATTTATTCTCATCATGATAAACTGAAAATAATGAATATTTAATTAAAATGCTATTTAGTTTCATGAATTTTATAATAATATTTTCTATTTCTGAAAATTTTATTTTTTTTTCAACAACAACAGAAATATCTCTTCTTATAACAGGGAATTTTGAATATGTTTTATAGGATAATTTTTTTTCAAAAAAATTCTTAAATAAATCTACATTAATTTCAAAATAAAACACATCTTCATTTAGATCATCAGATGTTATCGTAGGATTTAAAATTCCAAATTGTCCTACACGTTTTTTTTTTAAAAAGATACCTGCTGTTTTTCCAGGATGATAATAATTTTCATGGTTTGAATTTTCATCAATTTCAAATTCATCATAATACAATAAAATATTTTTTACTATACCAGCTCCAAAATAAAAATCATATTTTGGAATAATCATTTTTTCAGACCATTTCCACCATTCATCCCAAATTTTTCCATACATTATAGCCGCAAACACTTTTCTTTCACCGTATTTATCAAAAATTTTGCCATATTCAAAAAGTGCAATCTTTTCATAACTATAATTAATATTAAATAATAAATTTTTATACAATGAAGGTAACATAGATGGTCTAAGTATTTCATTTTCTTTTGATATAGGATTAATTATCTTATAAAAATATTTTAAACCAAATTTTTTTAATTCGTCTACTTCTAAAAAACTGTAGTTTAAAACTTCGTTGAATCCAAGTGAGTTTAATTTAATTCTAAAATTTTCAACAATATTAGGAAAAAACAAACTATCATTACATGCAGATGATGATGATACAGATGTCTCAATATTATCATTTTTATAATTTGAAAAAGCAATTGATGCATCTCCATCGTTATTATAACCATTAATTCTCGCAATTTCTTCTATTAAATCAACTTCAATTTTTATATCATTTCTCCATGATGGAATACTACACAAAATAATCTCATCTTTTAATTGAATATCTATGCCAAGAAATTTTAAAATCTTTATTATATTATTTTTTTTAATATCATAACCTAAAATTTTAGATATTCTTTCAAGTCTCAGACACACATTTTTTCTCTCGTATTTAATAATTTTCAAATCTTGCCTGAATTCTATCGTACCTCCAGCAATTTTAGTTATCAAATTTACAGATCTCCACGATGCAAGTTCTGTAATATCCCATCCAACACCTCTCTCAAATCTATATGATGAATCAGTGGTAAGACCTAATTTTCTTGATGTTTTTCTTATTAATCCAGCATCAAAAATTGCACTTTCCAAAAAAATATTTCTGGTTTCTTTGGTAATAGAGCTATGTAAACCACCGATTATTCCGGCAATTGCAATAGGTTTGTTATCGTCAGATATTACAATATC
>JAIRSP010000007.1 GCA_031255375.1 Endomicrobium sp. | reverse complement strand
CGTATGAGGCAATCCCACAACTAACAGTATATATTTTTAGTAAGTATTTTTTGCTGAGAGCGGGAGTCGAACCCGCATCCCGTCAAGGACACGCCCCTCAAACGTGCGCGTATGCCAGTTCCGCCATCTCAGCCAGAGGCATTTCCAAAAAAAAATAATTTATATCCATACATACACGATTAATAAATTACAATCTACATACAGAGTTATGCGTTAAATATATTCAATTTTAATTTTATTCAATTATAGAAATTATATTTACATAAAATTTCGCAAGTAAAAAAGATGTTAACAAGAATGTAAAACCAACAAAAATTGTCAATTTATTTACAAAAGCAGTTCTTGAAGGTGCATTAAAAATTTGACCTGTTTCTCCACCACCTCCAAACATACTTGAGCCACCAATAATATTGCTATTACTCGCTTGTTGAACAACAAGAATAATAAGTACAACACATGAAAAATAATGAACAAACATTAAAACAAAACGCAAAATATTCATCATATGATACTATTCCTATAATAAAAATGAATCAATACAGCAAAGTCAAACCTACTTGCTAATTCATTTAAAATTTTAAAACAGCAAACTAAAAATATATTAGTATTATTTTAACAACATTTTTCATAATATCACAAAAATCATTTATTAGGTATAACAACAATACCGGGTAGCTCTTTATCTTCAATAAATTCTAATGATGCACCACCACCTGTTGAAATGTGGCTTATCATTCCACCAACATCAGCTTTTTTTATTGCGGAAATTGAGTCGCCACCACCAATGACAGACGTTGCGCCTTCGCTTGTTCTATTAGCTATAGACTTCGCAATTTCGATGGTTCCAGTAGAAAATTCATCTATCTCAAATATTCCAAGCGGACCATTCCAAAATATAGTTTTTGAAGATTTGATAATATCGGAAAATTTGCTAATCGATTTTGAACCTATATCAACACCAATAAACCCATTATCAATTACACTATTTAAAGTATTTTTTACAACCATACAACCATGTTTGACATTGTTAATATTTGAAAAACTTGATTTGTCAGTAACAATATGATCAATCGGCAATAAAAAATTTACATTTTTACTTTTAGATTTTTTCAATAGCCCTGTAGATAACTCGATCTTATCATTTTCAACTAACGAATCTCCAACGCCAACACCTAATGATTTCAAAAACGTATAAGACATTGCGCCAGCAATTATAATTGCATCAACTCTATTTAACAGACTTTCTATTATATTTATTTTATCTGAAACTTTCGCTCCGCCAATAATTGATAAAAATGGCCTATTCGGATTTTTAAGTACGTTACCTAAGAAATTTAATTCTTTTTCAACAAGAAATCCAACCGCTGCATCACTAACATACTTAACGATACTTGTTGTTGAAGCATGCGATCTATGAATAACCCCAAAAGCATCTTGAACAAAAACATCGCCCATTGATGAGAGTTCCTTTGCAAATTTTTCCATTGCAATATTATCTTTAATACCAAATTTAGATATACCCTCTTCCTCTGGATGAAATCTGAGATTTTCAAGTAAGAGAACTTCCCCAGGCCTTAGATCATTCGCTGCTTTTTTTGAATCTAGACTTATACAATCATCATCAACAAATTTGATCGGCCTATTCAATAACTTACTTAAACGAATCGAAACCGGCATTAAACTCATTTTTTTTACAAACTTTCCATTCGGTCTTCCAAGATGGCTAATAATAATTACAGCAGCATTATTGTTTAAAAGATATTCTAAAGTTTCTATAGTCGATACTATTCTGCTATCATCTGTTATCTCAATATTTGAACTAAGTGGGACATTATAATCAACTCGAAGTAAAACTTTTTTTCCATTTACATCAATATCCCTAATCGTTCTCTTCATGTTTTCCCCAAACAAAAAAAAATCATATAAAACAATTATAAAATAAAAAAACAAGTAAAATTTTACTTAACATTCTTATCTTGATTACAAGCTTCAACGCAAATCACGCATTTTTTTTCTATAACCAAATTCAATTCCGATATGCTCACTCAAATCAATTATTTGTTTTCTTCATATGTGTAATTAAATCTAAAATTTTATTTGAATATCCCCATTCATTATCATACCACGATACAATTTTAACAAACTTATCAGTTAATGCTATTCCTGCTCTTGCATCAAATATTGAAGTTCGAGTATCTCCCAAAAAATCAGAAGATACAACATAATCATCCACATACCCTAAAATTCCATTTAATTCATTTTCTGATGACAATTTCATCACTGCTTTAATATTATCATAAGAAGCAGATCTAGACAAATTAACAGTCAAATCAACAACGGAAACATCAATAGTAGGAACACGAAACGACATGCCAGTTAACTTGCCGTCTAATTGAGGGATCACTTTTCCTACTGCTTTTGCAGCACCCGTAGAAGATGGAATAATATTTCCGATTGCAGATCTCCCTCCTCTCCAATCTTTAGCAGATGGCGCATCGACTGTTTTTTGCGTTGCGGTAACTGCATGAACTGTAGTCATCAATCCATTTATTACTCCAAAGTTATCATTCAAAACCTTAACAACAGGGGCCAAGCAATTTGTGGTACAAGAAGCATTCGAAACAAATTTCATACCTTTTTTGTACGAATCTAAATTTACACCACATACAAACATTGGCGTATCATCTTTAGAAGGAGCTGACATAACAACATATTTCGCACCAGCATCAATATGCCCCTGAGATTTTTCCTTTGAAAGAAACAGACCTGTTGATTCGATGATATACTCCGCATATACATTTCCCCAATCCAAATTAGCCGGATCCTTCTCCATGGTTACACGAATAGTATTTCCATTAACAATAAGATTATTCCCTTTTATTTCGATCATACCATCAAAAAGACCATGTACTGAATCATATTTTAACATGTACGAAATATAATCAATACCAATCAAATCATTAATAGCAACTATTTTAATATCATTTCTTTTTTGCGCAGCTCTAAACGCTAAACGACCTATACGTCCAAAACCATTAATACCAACATTTGTCGCCATCATAATTTTTAAACTCCTCCATCATTTACATTTTTTGATCAGACTCATGTCTATATTACAACAATACCATCGACAAAATGCATATACAATACAATATTAGAGTACTAGTTATTTTTCATTTTGTCAAACAAAAAAATGTATCGCAATATTAAGTTGTTTTATATTATGAAACATATCGTTCACAACAATGTAAAAAAATTAAAAAACAAAGTAATATTATTAATTTTTCCAAAAAAAAATAATTAAAATTGATACAAATTAAATTGATGTTTACAGATAAAAGGTATACAATTAAAATAACACACTGCTCACAACACAAATATGCATATACATTTTTTACATAATAATGTTGCGTTTCACTTTTTAAAAAAAAATTTTATATTATAATCTGTGCTTAAAATTATAAAAAATTCAAAATTATAATCATAAATTTACGAATGTGTCCATGTATTAATGCGATTTATTTTATATAATGTGTGCTTTGTCCTGCGTTCTCAGATTATAAATAAATGTCTCCATTTAGATTTTGTATTTTATATCATAGTTATATGGTGGTTACAATGAAATTAGGAATTATTGGACTTCCGAATGTTGGAAAATCTACATTATTTAACTCAATAACAAAAAGTAACAGTGCAAAAGTATCAAACTATCCATTTTGTACAATCAATCAAAATACTGGAATAGCAACAGTGTCGGATGAACGTCTTGATTTTCTTGAAAGACTTTATAAGCCTAAAAGAAAAACGCAAGCGATAATAGAATTCACAGATATAGCTGGACTTATAAAAGGGGCATCACATGGTGAAGGGTTAGG
>JAIRSP010000083.1 GCA_031255375.1 Endomicrobium sp. | reverse complement strand
TCATTTGTAAGAGCCTTAATTGATGAACCGCCTAATGAAACAATAATCTTCGGATTAATAACTGCAATTTGCATATCTAGATATGGTAGACATGCTTTCATTTCTACATTTGTTGGAGGCCTATCATTTGATCTTTTTTCTGGATTATGTGGATCAATCATTGGATGACATTTGACTATATTCGAAATATATACAGTTTCTCTTTTATAATTCATGGCCTCTATAATTTTTGTTAAAAGTTGGCCGGATTTTCCAACAAATGGTTCACCTCTATGGTCTTCGTCGTAACCCGGGGCTTCACCGACAAACATTATATCTGCATTAATTATCCCTGTGCCAAAAACTGGATTTAAACGGCTCTTCCATAACTGACATCTTTGGCAGTAATTAACTTTTTGTTTTATGTTATTTAATATTATTTGAGACTTAACATGCGATGGAAATTGACTAATTCTATTACTTACATCTGAGCTTATCTTTATGTTCGTATCACATATTTCACTTTGGCCCCAGTTATTACATTCTTTTATTAATAATTCGGTTAAACGTAATATATCTATGTACTCCAACAATTTTTCTGGTAATTTTTTAAAATATTTTTTCATATTTATCATACATAAACTAAAATCAAAGAATAATATATGAGTTAATAAATAAAATAATAATTACATTTTTAAAATTTATTAATTTTTGATTCATTAATAACATTGCTTAATGCCATATTTATAAATTCAAATTGTGTTAATTTTTTATGTTCGCAGTTTTGTTTCATTATTTCGATTTTTCTTAGTGCAAGTTTAACAATTTCATATCGGCCTAAATTAGACATGGATATCATTTCTTGCAACTTTATTTCAGATAGTATCATTTTATATATTTATCCTCTTTAACAATGGTTTTTTATTTTGTATTTTAAAGATTTTATTATTATTTTTACAGCTTCAACAGCATTGTTTAAATTTTCATTTATAACTAAATATTCATATTTATTGATGAATTTAAGTTCTTCTTTTGCATTACTATAACGCATTTTTATCATTTTTTTACAATCATTGTTTCTTAATATTAGTCTATTTTTAAGAGTTTTTAAATCAGGTGTCATTATAAATATCATACATGCTTTAGGGTACTTTTCCTTTATAATCATACTGCCACGAACATCAATTTCAAGAAGAACATTTTTCCCAATTCCTAATAATTTTTCTAATTCTACTTTTGGAGTTCCATAATAATTGCCATGAACTATTCCCCATTCAATAAATTCATTTTTTTTTATCATATTTTTAAATTTTATTTTGCTTATAAAAAAATATTCTTTTCCATTAATTTCATTATTTCTAATATGTCTTGTCGTATATGACGTTATGAAAACAATATTTTTATCTTCATTAGTAACCGCATTACATATACTTGTTTTCCCAGCTCCAGATGGAGCTGAGATAACTATCACGTTTCCATTTTTTTTATTTTTGATAAACATTACATAATCTTATTTAATTTTTATTAATCTAAAAAATATAAACTAAATGAAGCTATAAATTTATAAATCGGGAAGGCGGGACTTGAACCCACAGTCTCTTGCTCCCAAAGCAAGCGCGATAGCCAATTACGCTACTTCCCGTACATATATTTTATTAATTTTTTTTTTATTTTTTGCAACGCTTTCGCTCTATGGCTAATTGAATTTTTTACATTAAAATTAAGTTCAGATAAAGTTTTTTTATATTTATCAATATAAAAAACAGAATCGTATCCAAACCCACAAATACCGATACTTTCGACTATTTTCCCAAATATTTCACCATTTTCCAATAATATTATTTCGCCTTTTGGATTTGCAACGGCAATGGAGGATTTAAATTTTGCTGTTCTTTTTTCTATCGGAATATTTTTTAACACTCTTAATAATTTTTCATTATTTTCATTGCTATTACATTTTTTTCCTGCGTACCTTGCTGAATAGACACCTGGATCTCCATTTAAACAATCGACTTCTACACCAGAATCGTCTGCTAGGGCCCATTTCTTAAAAAACAAAGCTGCAGAAATCGCTTTTTTCGATGCATTTTCTTCGAATGTCCTGCCGTTTTCTACTATTACAGGCCATAGATGAAATGAAGTCATTGATATAATTTTAAAACTTAAATCTTTTAGTATAAATTTGATTTCTTTTATTTTGTGTATGTTACCAGTAGCAATAATTATTTCATTAATCATTTTTTTAGTTTATATATAAAATTTTGCATACAAGATTCACGATTCTTAAATTATAGATTCTAAATTTTTACTTATTTTTTTAGTCTTTAATACTGCTTCATTAAGTCTCATTTTTGTTTTTTCTATTTCATGAATAGGCGCTTTTTTAATAAAATCTTCGCTGCTTAATTTTAGCATATTTTTTTTGATTTCTTGATTAGCGAAGTCAATTTCTTTAATTAATCTTTTTTTTTCATTTTCTATATTAATAATACCATTCAACAATAAAAATATCTCGATATTTTCAATGATTATCATTGCTGAATTTTTTGGTTTCAAAATGTCATTACAAAATTTTATTGATCTAATTTTTGAGAATTTTTCTATGTAATCTTTATTTTTTTTTATAACCTCTTCAATATTTTTATTATTAAGCAATGTAAAATTAAATAAAAGATTAACTTTTATTGTAGATTGAATATTTAATTCAATTAATAACGCCCTTATTTTTACAACTATATTTTGTATAATATTCATCTCTTCTATTGAAGATTCATTATGATATTTTTTTTGAATATCAAATAATGTACATTCTGCTAATATTTTTTCATTTTTATATAATTTTTTATTTAATATTTCCCATATTTCTGATGTTATAAATGGAATTATTGGATACATTAACTGTAATATTGATCTCAATACATAAACAAGTATCGATAAAGTTTGTTTTTTAATATTTATATTTAATGATGTTATACGTATTTTTGAAAATTCTATGTACCAATCGCAGTATTTTGTCCAAAAAAAATCGTAAATTTCTTTAGCAACATTATCTATATTATATGATTCGTAAAATTTTCTGATTTTTATTGATGAATTTATAAGTTCTGTAATAATCCACTTATCAAAAAGTTCCGTTGGACAAATTTTTTCATTAATCACATCAATTTTATCGAGATTCATTATTATAAATCTTGACGCATTCCATATTTTGTTTACAAAATTTCTAGCAACTAAAAATAACGTGTTCGAAATTTGCATATCCTTTCCAGGTATAGCAATATGTGCCAAAGAAAACCTTAACGCATCTGTGCCATATTGATGCATAATTTCGAGAGGGTCAATAACATTTCCAATAGATTTTGACATTTTTTTTCCATATTTATCTCTTATTGTTCCATGGATAAAAACATTGCAAAAAGGAACTTTTTTCGTAAATTCTATTCCGAATTGTATCATCCTGGCAACCCATAAATAAAGAATTTCATGTCCAGTAACTAAAACTGATGTTGGGTAAAAACATGCTAATTCTTTACAATTTTCATTTTCACCCCAATTAAAAACACTTATTGGCCATAATGCTGAAGAAAACCAAGTGTCTAAAACATCTTCGTCTTGAACAAGTTTTACATTTTTACAATATGGACATTTTTTTGGATCATTAATTGATGCTATTGGCTTACATTTTGTTCTATTATTTTTATCATCAACACAATAATAAATTGGTATTTTATGCCCCCACCATATTTGACGACTTATACACCAATCTTTTAAATTTTCAAGCCATGAAATACATGGTTTTTTCCACGATTTTGGATAGAAAAGAATTTTTTCATCGTTTACTGCTTTGATAGCATTTTTTGACATATTTTTGACATTTAAAAACCACTGACTTGACATTAGTGGTTCTATTTTTGTAGAACACCTATAGCATTTTCCAACAGAATGAGTATAGTCGTCCATTTTTAATATAAAATTTTTAGAATATAAATCATTTATTACTTTTTTTCTTGCCTCGCTAACTGTCAACCCGCTATATTCTCTCGGAACATTTATCATTTTTCCATTAACATTAATTATTTTTATAATTTTTAATTTATTTTTCATCGCTATTTCATTGTCAACAGGATCATGGGCCGGTGTGATTTTTACTGCGCCACTTCCAAATGATTCATCGATAATTTGATCTGAAATTATAGCTATTTCTTTATTTATTAATGGTATTTTTACAAGTTTACCTATTAAATTTATATACCTTTTGTCTTTAGGGTTTACAGCGATAGCTGTATCTCCAAAAATCGTTTCTGGCCTAGTTGTAGAAACGACTACATGCTCATCGGTGTTAATAAGTGGATATTTTATATACCATAAAGTACTTTTTTCACGCTCGTATTCAACCTCTATATCTGATAATGCAGTTGAGCAGTTATGACACCAATTTATTAATCTTTCACCCTTGTATATAAGTCCCCTTTTAAATAATTTTACAAATGCTTTTTTAACTGCTTTTGTACGACTTTTATCCATTGTAAAAGCTATTTTGTCAAAATCAAAACCACATCCAAGTTTTTTAAGTTGATTTAGTATAGTGTTTGCAGTTTTATTTTTCCAATCTAGCATTTTTTTTAAAAAATCATCACGACCTATATCATTTCTTGTTTTTCCTTCTTTTTTAAGATGTTTTTCAACTACATTTTGTGTAGCTATTCCTCCATGATCTATACCTGGAATCCACAATGTATTGCAACCGTTAATTTTTTGAAATTTTATTATAATATCTTGAAGTGTATTATTCAAAGCATGCCCTATATGAAGATGCCCAGTTATATTTGGTGGTGGCATAACTATTGTAAAAAATTTGTTATTATTTATTTTTGTAAAAAATGTTTCATTTTTTAACCAATATTCACACCATTTTTCTTCATTTTTCTTGAAGTCATACATTTTTTCCATGTATTAACCCTGTTTTAATTTATATACTTACATACTATACTAAAAAAATAATATATTGTATAATCAATTTAAGAAACTAATATAAATTAAAAAATATGTTTAAACACAATATAATTGTCACTTATTTTCACAGTATAAAATTTACATGTTGTTTGTGATTAATATTTTTAAATTATAGATTGAAAAATATGAAAAAAGTTATATTTGTAACTGCACCTAAAGCGTTTAGGGATGAAGAATATTATATCCCAAAAAAAATTCTAGAAAATTCTGATATAAAAGTAATAACTGCTAGTTTAAAAATAGGTGACCTCGTTGGCAGATTTGGATACAAGGCAGTTAGCACGCATACAATTCAAGACAATATTTTAAATGGCTGCGATGCGATAACATACATTGGGGGACATGGTGCAAACGTGTTTTTTAATAATCAGCGTGCACTTGAACTTGCAAGATTTTTTTTTAAACATAAAAAAATTGTATCATCAATATGTATAGCTAGTGTAATTCTTGCGAATGCCGGTATTTTAAAACACAAAAAGGCGACGGTTTTTCCTGATGGAAAAACATCTTTATTAAAAAGCGGTGCAATATATACTGGAATGCCGTTAGAAATTGACGATAACATTGTCACTGCTAGTGGTCCAAAATCTGCAGAAGAATTTGGAAGAACAATTGCAAATTTATTAAAATAGTTCATACTTTAATATTTAGTTTTTATATTTTCAAAATTTTTATTTTTTTTAAAAACGTAAAACAATACGTTAATCCTTGTAATATTTATCAATAAAAATTGACACATTTTTATAATGTGAACTGGATTTTATTCTTTCTGGAGATGTCATAAATGATGTTTG
>JAIRSP010000001.1 GCA_031255375.1 Endomicrobium sp. | reverse complement strand
CTTACTGAAAAATATCAGAATGAATCAATGTCAACAATGAATTTTATATTCGATGATATTTTTAATAACAAGGTTAGAGAATTTATTTTAAAGAAAAAAATTCGTTTGGATGGAAGAGGGATTAAAGATATAAGACCGATATCTTGCGAAATAAATATATTGCCAAGAGTTCATGGCTCAAGTCTTTTTACTAGAGGACAAACACAGGCTTTAGCGACTGTAACACTTGGTACTCAAAATGATATGCAAATTATCGATGAACTTGCAGGTGAATATAAAGAACGTTTTATGTTTCATTATAACTTTCCTGGATTTGCAACCGGTGAACCAAAAGGGCAGAGATCTACTAGTAGAAGAGAAATTGGCCATGGTAATTTGGCTAAAAAAGCATTGAAGCCAATTCTACCAAATGAAAATGATTTTGGATATATCATAAGAATAGTATCAGATATATTAGAATCAAATGGATCGTCATCTATGGCATCCGTTTGCGGTGGATCATTGGCATTGTTTAATGCCGGTGTACCTGTTAAATCTAGTTGCGCAGGTGTTGCAATGGGTCTTATTAAAAGTGCTGATGATTATGTTATTTTGACAGACATTATGGGCTTGGAAGATCATATTGGTGATATGGATTTTAAAGTTGCGGGAACTAGAAAGGGTATCACTGCCTTACAAATGGATATAAAAGTTTCTGGTATTACTATTAAAATTATATCAGATGCCATTAAGCGAGCAAGACAAGATAGATTATTTATATTAGACAAAATGGATAGCGTGATTCCTGCTCCAAGTAATAGTATTTCAAGTTATGCGCCACGTATGATAACAATGTCAATACCACAGGATAAAATTGGCGATCTTATAGGTCCAGGTGGGAAAAATATAAGAAAGATTCAAGAAGATAACAATGTAAAGATAGATATTGAAGAAAATGGCAAAGTATTTATTACTGGATTTGACTTTACTGGAGTTGATTCTGCAAAAGAATATATCGAGTCCCTTACTGTTGAAGTTAAAATTGGAAAAGTTTATAATGCTAAAATTGTTAAAATAATGACGTTTGGTGCTTTTGCTGAAATTTTGCCAGGTAAAGAAGGACTTATACATATTTCTCAATTATCTGAACAACGTGTTAAAAGAGTTGAGGATATTGTAAAAGAAGGAGATGAAGTGAAGGTTAAAGTTATTGAGATTGACAATCATGGAAGAATAAATTTGAGTATTAAATTGATATAAATTTATATGTTGTTTTATGTTTTTAACAAAATGATGTACGATAAAATAATTTATATATTTTTGATTTTTCTAAAATTTAAAAAGTAAAAAGAATATTTGGATGATTATATGTCTGTTGATATTATAAGTGTTGTAAAATTTTTTTACGAAATAATGAAAGATGAGAAAATTTATGAATTTGAAGTAAATTCAAAAGATTATAAAATTTATATAAAACGTAAAATTTATAATAATACTAATGAATTAGCCAACAGTGATACAAATGCTAATGAATTTATTTATAATAAAAATAAAAAAAATGAATTTTCTGAAATCTCTGTATCATCAAATGAACTTTTGATAAAATCACCAATAGTTGGTGTATTTTACAGATCTCCATCACCATCTATGGTCCCATTTGTTAATGAAGGAGACATTGTTGAAAAAGGTGACATTTTATGCATAATTGAAGCCATGAAAATTATGAACGAAATAAAAGCAGCTTTTAAATTAAAAATTTTAGAAGTACTAGTAAAAAATGGGAAATTAGTAAATTTAGATCATGGATTATTTAAAGTAAAAAAAATTTAATATGTTTTTTGTAAAATATAATAGAAAAATTTATTTTTGTTTTTACTATGCGATGCTTTGTATAACAAAGTATTTTTTAATAAAGAGATTTTGTGTTAGACAATAAGAATAATAAAAAACAATTTACTTTAAGTAAAATTGAATACAACGAGATTGCCACACTGTTTTTTGCGTTATTATTTTCTTTTATTAGTTATGTTTTTGTTTTTCCAAATAAATCCGGTTTGTTTGGTTGGTTTTTTTATGTTGTAACATCGAGGTTTTTTGGCACAGCATCTTATTTTGTACTGTTATTGTTTTTATTGTATTTTTCGAGCAGTATAAAATCACGAAAGCAAAAAAATGAAAATCGTAAAAAGTGTTTTGCGTTATTATTTTCTTTTGTTATTTCTTTTGTTATTTTATTAGAGATACTACGTTCTATATTTTCTGTAAAAATATCAGGTGGATTGGTTGGCGAAAAATTATATAAAATTTTCATATTTTTTTTTGGTATAAGATTATCTTTAGTCATGATTGTGATTGTATTTTTTTTCTCAATCGCAAAAATTATAAGATATCTATTTATTGATTATGTGTGTGTTTGTTTTGTGAAATTTAAATGTAATTTGAAATCAATAAAAAATAATATTTACGATGTAAAACGAAATATAATCAATAAATTTGTATTAAGAAAAAAGCTATTTACATTAAAGATATTCAATAAAAAATTCAAAAAACAAAATATAGTAAATAATTATAACAATGATAAAAAATTGTATAGTGATCATATTGTTGGTACAACATCAAATTGTCAAATAAAAATTAATGATAAACCTTTTGATTATAAATTTCCTAACATGGATTTACTTAATGTTAGTTCGACTGTAAATTTTAATATAAATAAAAATAATTTTCTTGAAAGAGCAAAATATTTAAAAAAAA
>JAIRSP010000075.1 GCA_031255375.1 Endomicrobium sp. | reverse complement strand
ATTGAATTGTTAAATTTGAAAAAATCAATATTTATTTTAGAAAATCTTATTAACGACAAAGAGGAACCACTAGTAATTCTTTCAGTAATTTCGTCATTAATTAGAAGAATATTATATGCGAAATGTATAATGAAAAAGCAAGTAAGTGAAACGTATTTAAATAAATTTTATGAAAATTCTTTTTTTGAAAATGTAAGTAAACATAAGACGTACATACTAAAAAAAGTTCTAAAAATGATACTGAATGCACATATTCTTATAAAAACAGGCAGATGCGATGCAGCGATTACCCTAGAAAATATTGTACTGTACATTTGCCATAATACTAATCAATGACAAAATTTCTAAATGTAGATACATTTTTGTACAATAGAAATATATTACTTTCATACACAGGAAATTGATGTATTTTTCTAATTAAGATCTAGTAGTGTTTTTTTTGTTTATAAACTTTGATAATTTTGCTTTTTGATTTGCCGCTGCATTACGGTGTAATATATTTTTCTTTGCTGCTTTATCCAATTCAGAAAATAACAATTCTAATCTTTCTTTTGATATTTTAATATCATCATTATTTACAGATGTCTTAATTTTTTTTGTCAAAGTTTTTATTTTATTTTTTATTGCTGTATTTATAATTTTTCTTTTTTTTGATTTTTTTATCTCTTTAATAGACGATGTATGTCTACCTGTTTTAAGTTTTGCCATTAATTACATCCTTTTATATGATAACACTATCACCCCATTGTACTTAATAAAGTTAAATTTTGCAAAATAACATATTATTTGCAAATTGGACAATATTTTTTTTTTAAGATATCTCTTATTCTATATGTGTTTTTAATACTATTAAAAATTAAAATTTTATTACTGATACATCGTAATCCTAAAATAAATTTTATTGATTCTAATGCCTGCATTGAGCCCATTATACCTGCTGTTGCACCAATGATCCCAAATGTTTTTGAAATGAATTTTTGTGAAGGTTTTATCGGATATATGCATTGAAAACAAGTAGTATTTTCTTTTGGAATTATTACAGTTAAAATTCCTTCGAATTCACATACAGCACCAGATACAAGTGGTGTTGAAGTTTTATATGCAGCAGCATTTATTATGTATCTACCTTCAAAATTATCAAGTGCATCTATCACCATATCATAATTTTTAAAAATATGACTTACGTTATTTTCAGTAAGTTTTTCTGTATATATTTTAATTTTTACGTCTGGATTAAATTTTTTAAGTTTTTTTTTTGCGATATATACTTTTTGTTTTTTTATATCTGAATAATCATATAAAATCTGTCTATTTAAATTACTTTGTTCAACAATGTCAAAATCACATATGCCTATTTTTCCTACACCTGCTGCGGTCAAATAAGTTAGCACCGTTCCACCCAATCCACCAGCACCACACACTAATACTTTCGCATTGAAAAGTTTTTGTTGTCCTTTTTTACCAACGGATTTAATTATCAATTGTCTTTTATATCTTTCTTTAAAGTTATTTGTTAATATTTGCATTTAACCACCTCCTACAAATCTCAGTATTTCCAAAATATCTCCTTCTTTTAATATAATTTTTGAAATTTTTTTTTGATTAATGACTTCTAAATTATATTCAATCGTTGTTTCAAGTGGGGCAATGTTATTATCTTTTAAAAAATCGGCTATGCTAGTTTTGCTTTTTATTTTTTTATTTTCACCGTTAATTTTAACATTAATCATTTTCTTTATCTCCGGATATTATTTTTTGTGCTTTTTTTATTGTACGCTTTATATTTTGAGATGCTGTTATTTCTGTTACCATACATATGTTTTCTGGTTTATATTTACAAATTTTTGATATGTTTGAAAGTTTAATTCCTCCTATTGCAATTTTTGGTATGTTAATATTTTTTGTACAAAAATCTAAATATTTAAGTCCAACAGGGTTTGTAACATTTTTTTTTGTAAAAGTTTTATATATTGGTCCAACACCTATATAATCAGCACCAAATTTTACAGCAAGTTTGGCCTGTTCTTGTGAATGAGTTGATATACCTATAATTATGTTATTTCCAACAATTTTTCTAGCTTTTTTTATATGTAAATCATTTTGACCAAGATGAACGCCGTCGCTATCAATGTTTAGCGCTATATCTATGTCATCATTTACTATAAAAATACATTTGTAATTTAATGTTAGTTTTCTTATAGTTTCACATTGTTTAAGTTTTTCAAGTTTTGTTTTATATTTATCACGATATTGTATAATTTTTATACCAGCATCTAGCATTTCGTTTACAATTGTGATATTGTTTTTTCCGTTTGAGAAATTTTCCGCGGTTATCGCATATAAACCATTTGGAATTTGTTTTTTCACAATAGAATCCAATCTTTCATTATTGGTTGATATCCATTTTTATATATCATTTCTTTTACTTTGTTGACAGTACTTGTATCATTCACTTCAAATTGCCCATCATGTTTTGATTGTTTTTTTGCATATCCACCAACATCAGTTCTTGATGCAGCGGACATTTTTGTAACACCTAATTGTATTAAATTGTTTCTTAATTTTTTACTTTCTCTAGTTGATATATTTATATTTATACGATTTATAAATAGTCTAATTGAACAAATTGCTTGCACTAGATTTTCATCAGTTATTAATATTTTAGGATTATATATTCCAGTTGTTGGTCTGATTCTTGGAAATGATACACCAATTTCTGTTGATTTAAATTTTGTTTGTAAATATTTTGCATGTATTCCGACAAAAAAAACATCGGTTATGAAGTCGTTTAGCCCAAGCAATGCACCTATGTTTAAGTTCCTATATTTTTCCCCTGCTCTTTCGCATGTTTCTAAACGATATCTATAATTTGATTTTTTTCCTTTTGTATGTAAAATTTTATAAATATTTTCATCATAAGTTTCCTGGTAAATTGTTAACCCATCAACACCACAGTTTGCTAATGTTTCGTATTCATATTCATTTAATGGATAAATTTCTACATTTATATCTTCAAAATAATTTTTTAGTATTTCTATACATTTTTTTAAATAGTTTAACGGTGTTTTTATATTGCTTTCACCGGTAACAAGTAAAATATGATGAATCCCGTAGTTGCTTATTATTTTACAGTTTTTATCAATCTCATCAAATGAAAGGACGTTTCTTTTGATTTTATTTTTTATGGAAAATCCACAATAAACACAGTTGTTTGTACAAAAGTTTGAAACATATAATGGCGCATATAGAAGTATACACTTACCAAAATGTCTTATCGATATTTCATGTGCTTTTTTTGCGATTTCATTAATATAGATTAATGCTTTAGGTGATAAAAGATTTAATAAATCAAATTCGTTTAATATTTCTTTATGTATTGAATCTTCAATCATTTTGCACGAAACACTTTTAATATATTTTTTAAAATTAAATTTATTATATTTTTGTTTTATATCGTAAAAAGTCATATAAATCCATTAATCAAAATTTTACAAAAAAAAATTACAAAGTACATATAATTCTAAAATTTTGTATCCATAACTATCTAATTATTTGTCATATAAGAATCCAGTTAACGGAGATGATGACTTTGCAGTACTAGATATTGTGCCTGTTTTAGCCAAGAATGCTTTTCTGCCAGCTCTAACAGCATATTTGAATGCTTCCGCCATTAAAACTGGATTTTCACTTGAAGAAATTGATGTATTTATCATAATTGCGCTACATCCAATTTCCATGCATTTACAGGCATGGGATGGTTTTCCTATTCCAGCATCGATTATTATTGGAGTATTAATTTCTTCGATTAAAATTTTTATCATTTCTTCTGTTTTTATACCTTTGTTTGTACCTATAGGTGCACCCAATGGCATAATTGCAGAAGCACCTGCGTTTTGCATGTCTCTTGCGGCATACAGGTCTGCATTCATATATGCAAACACTTTAAAATTTTCTTTTGAAAGAATTTCGCATGCCTTTGCTGTTTGATAATTATCTGGAAGAAGATATTTGTTATCATCAATTATTTCTATTTTAATCAAATTTGTTTTAACTGCTTTTTTTGCTATTCGAGCTATACGTACTGCTTCGTCTACATTTCTTGCACCTGATGTATTAGGCATTATATAAACATTTTTTGGTATGTAACTTAAAATATTTTCATTTGTGTTTGTAAGATCAAATCTTCTAACTGCTATGGTTATGACTTGCGCTTGCGAAGATTTAATAATTTTCGGTATGAAACTGTTGTTTGAAAACTTCCCACTTCCTATAAATATTCTATTTTTTAACTTCATGTCTGCAATGTTTAAAATATCTTTATTCATAATTTATTATTTTTATTGCAAAAATTTACTAAAAACTTAAGAAAATCTAATTTAAATTTATCAATATGTACAAAAAATAAAAATTTTTAACTATTTATACTTATGCTAGTAAAACGTTAAATAAAAATCTATTTGCTAACTTTTATTAACACGTTTACAGCTATTATAATAAATTAAGCAAAACATAATGTATTAATTGATGATTGTCAATAATACATCACAAACACAATTAAAACTACAGTAATAACTGATGTATAAAAATAATCTACTACTCAACGACAAATACAATAGTAATAGTAATTTATGCAAAAAGTCAAGACTATTTTTTTTCTGTTTAATTTTATTGATGTAATAAAATTATTTTATACAATATTTAAACAAAATTGTGTATAATGTATGTTACTATGAGTAGTAGTATAGCAATTTTTGGTGGATCATTTGATCCTGTTCACAAGTCGCATATTCAGATAGCCAACCTTGCGTTAAATTTTTTAAATTTAAATAAATTGATTTTTGTTATAGCGTATACGCCACCACATAAAATTGTACAATATGCTAGTATCGAAGATAGAATTTCAATGTTAAAGCTTGCAACTTACAATATGAACAAAGTTGATATTAGCAATTATGAAGCACATAAAAAAATGGTAGTGTACTCATATCAAACATTAGATTATTTTCGTAGTTTATATCAATCAAGTGATATATATATGGTCATAGGATCTGATTCATTAATAAATTTATTTACGTGGAAAAATATAGATTATATTGCTGCAAATTATAAATTTATAGTTGTTAAAAGAATAAACGTCGATGTAGATAATGATAGTGTAAATAAATATCTTAGTTCATGTGTTTTTATTAATGAAGAAATAGAAAATATTTCTTCCACAAAAATAAGGGAATTAATAAAAATCAATTA
The DNA here is from genome assembly GCA_031255375.1 of Endomicrobium sp. The sequence goes on along the minus strand of JAIRSP010000075.1, from coordinate 3,529 downwards.
TTCTATGGCAATTCCATTTCTTGATACAAGGGTTTATAATTATATAGTTGAGAAACGATTATACAGATAATTTTTAGCGATATAATTGAAAATTATAAACAGTACTGCCAGTTGATATGCTATATGTGTAATTAATTACTAAAATATGAAAATAAATTATTGTTTTAATGATAAAATTTTGATTTAAAAAATAAAATAAATTGCTTTTGAATAAAAAAATGAACAAGATATATAAATTGTTGGTTTTTACTAGTTTTGCAATTGTAATATTGGCATGTTTGTTTGTTTGTGTTTTCATTTATAAAAACGATTTATTTATTACTGAAAAAATGAAAAATAAAAATTTCATAAGCTTCACTGTTCTACTATATGATGATCGTATAAATGAAACATTTGATAAACAATTAAACGCATATATTTTTTTATATGATAGAAATACGAATCTCTTAAAAATTTTATGTATAAATTCTAATGTCGTTTTTTTTAGTAATAATAGAAAAATTGAGAGTTTAAAAAAATCGTTTAATAAAGATTTAAAAAAAGACGTGAATTCTGCAATTAATAATTTTAATTTCAATTTGGCAAGTATTATTGGTAACATTGCGATAACTGACTTTTACATTGGAACAAATTTTAGAAAACTCGATATTGTAATGAATATGAACAAAAAAAATAATTCAATTATTTTGAAAAATAATTTAATAAACAATGATAATGATATTGAATTTTTAAATTGTTTTGAAATAATAGATTGTATTTTGCATTTAATTCCGTCTAAATTTATAAACATTATTAATAATTATAATTTTTTTGATACAAATATTTCTGAATCATCTTTTTTACTATTTTTTCTTAGATTACTTTTTTTAAGACCTATCGTTGTGTTTTATGAAATTCCTATAAAGTATAGCAATAATTGTAAGATCGTAAAAATTAAGTTAGATAATGAAAATTTTTTAAAATTTTTAAATAATGCGTATTCACGCGATTATAATTTTCATATTAATAAAAATGAATTATTTATTAATGTTAGAAATGCTTCTAAAATTCCTATGGCAGCTAAAAATGTATCGCAAATTTTGAGAAAGAATAATTTTGATGTTTTAGATTGGGGCAATTTTTTTAAAAAATATAATAAAACTTTAATAAAAGACTATAAAGGAAATTTAATGCATGCATTAAAAATTTCTGAAATATTAAAGATAGGGAATATTGTAGTATCATATGATGATTATGTTTGCTATGATGTTGATATTATTATAGGAAATGATTACGGTGATACGATAAATAAAAAAGCAAATTTTATAAATAGATTTAGAAAAGTATCAAAAAACATTCGCGTATGCAGCAGTTAGGTATCTACTGCTTTTGTTTAAAAAATGTATTATGTGTATAAAGTGGATTTATTTTTGAATAATTTGTACTACCTAGAGATTTATATGCTATTTCTGCAAGTAAACATGCCTGTGGTGTATGTATATTGTATGATATTGCAACGCTATTTACACCGAAATTTTTTATGATTTTTTTTCTGTAAAATATTGCAGCATTTCCTATTAGTAATAATTTATTTTTGTATTTTTTTATACTTTTAATAAACAAATCTATGTTTTTTATAATAATTTTTTTGTTATTTTTGATATAAATTTCATTTTTGCTAGCCATTATCATCGGAATTACTTTTATTCCTTTTATTTTTACAAATGGCCTTTCCAATATTGATAATGTATCAATTGGAACAATCGGTTTATTTAAAATTTGTGATAACATTTTCACCGCTGTCATGCCGACTCTTATTCCAGTGAAACTTCCGGGTCCTATAGATATCGCAAATTTGTCTATATTTTGAAATGTATTTTTAGTATCGATTAACAATTTTTCGATTGCTGTAATAATGATTTCAGAACATGTATTTTTGCGATTATAATAAATTGACGCTATGTTTTTTTCACATTCATTTAGCGCAAAATTAAATATTTCTCCAGATGTTTCTATAGCTAAAATTTTCATTTTATTTTTTTTATTTTTATTCTTCTTTTTAAATTTTTATTTTCGATTTTTACGTTCCAATAATTATTAATTTTTGTATATAATAATTTATCTGCCCACTCAATGATGGAGATATTGTTTGTATGCAAATATTCTTCTATCCATGTATTCAATGTGATTGAAAATTCGAGTCTATATAAATCTATATGAAAAATTTTAAAATTTATTGCATTATATTCGTTTATAATTGTAAAACTTGGACTTCTTGCAAATTTTTTATTACAAAATACTTCTATTATTCCTTGCGCAAAAGTTGTTTTTCCACTACCAAGTTCACCTTTTAAGAAAATAATATCACCAATAGATAGAAGAGATGCAAATTTTTTTCCAAGATTTCTGGTTTCTTTTGCTGTTTTTGTGATAAAAATACATCTACTAAAAATGTGCATACCCTGAGTACTTAATTTTTTTTTCTTTGTCATTATATAAATATACTACTTTGTTTGAAGAGTTTATAACACCTATGTATGAGATTTCATTAATAATTTTTTTTAAGAATTCTGATTTTGAATTTGGAACTGTAAAAATAAGCTCATAATCTTCTGCCCCAAATAATGCAAGGCTTAATTGTTTTTCCTTTTTTTTAAAAACCTTTTTTAAACTTGGTGAAATTGGTATTTTGTTTATGTTAATTACTGCGCCTTTTTTTGAGCTTTTTACAAGTAAATTAATTGAATCATATAATCCGTCTGACGTATCCATTAATGATGTTAAATGTTTTGAAATCTTTAACGCTTCTTTTAACTTTGCCTTTGGGTTGTTGTGTCTAAATATCAAGTAACGTTCAAATTTATTGTATTTATATTTTATTCCATGTTGATGCAGTAATCTAATACCGGCGCCTGCGTCACCGAAAGTGTTTGTTACGCCAATCAGATCACCATTGTTTGCACCGCTTCTTTTGATTATTTTTTTCTTTAATGTTCCGACTCCAATAAGTGTAATAGAGATTACAATTTTGTCGGATCTAACGGTGTCACCACCGGATATTGACATTTTATATTCGTCACATACTTTTTTTAATCCTTTATATAAATTTGTTATGAATAATCTTGATGTTTTTTTTGGAATTCCAAGTCCAACGAACACATATTTTGGAATTATAGTACCCATTGCTGCTATGTCACATATGTTTACTTCAATAGCCTTTTTACCAAGCTCTTCCGGTGATATCCATTCATTTTTAAAATGAGTTCCTTCAATTAATATGTCTTTCGTTATGCAGATGTTGTTTTTACCAATTTTAAAGCAAAAGCTATCATCGCCTATATTGGCAGTAATATTTTTGTTGTTATATGTATTTACAAACTTTTCTTTTATTGATTTTATCAATTCGAATTCATTTATTTTTGAAATATTATTTTTATTTTTAATTTTCATTTTACAATTATAACAATTTTAACAAAAAACTAATATATTATCATAAAATCATTTTATTGTTTTTATATAATTAGCAGATTGCATATTTTATTTAATTTTT